>SVCR01000188.1:1514-4232 GCA_015058265.1 Clostridiales bacterium | reverse complement strand
CTCGCTACATGCCTCGCGCTCTTCGCATTCTCCACTATCCTCGGTTGGGACTACTATGCTGAGAGATGCTTCGACTATCTGACAAACGGCAACAAGAGTGCTATCAAGGCTTACAGATGGCTGTACATCGCTGCTGTAGCTATCGGACCTTTCCTGCCACTCGCAGTAGTATGGGATTTCGCCGACCTGATGAACGGTCTGATGGCATTCCCGAACCTCGTTGGACTCTTCGCACTTTCCGGCATTGTTGCTAAGGAAACTAAAGACTTCTGGAGAAGAAGACAGTCCGGCGAATACAATGATGGTCTTGAAGCTGCTAAGGCTGCTAAGGCTGCTAAGAAGGCTGGCAAATAGTCCAAGTCATTGTAAACAGGTCATGGTAATTAGCATATAAGTATGCAGACAGGCCTCCGGTTTCCGGAGGCCTTGTTATTTCCCACTGGAGAAGAGGTATAGAAAATGAAGAAGCTTATCAAAGTCGGAATGCTGGGCATAGGAAATGTCGGCAGAGGAACCTACCAGACTCTGCGCATGAATCATGACAAGATAGCCGAGACAACAGGACTGGATATCGAGATAGTCAAGATCCTCAACAGGCATCCGGAAGTAGACCGCGGGATCGAGGTTCCTGACGGTGTATATACTCCTAATGTTTCAGATATTCTGGACGATCCGGAGATCGATATTGTGATAGAGCTGATAGGCGGGATCGAACCTGCCACCGAATACATGGCTCGAGCTCTCGCTAACGGGAAGAGCGTTGTCACCGCGAACAAAGCTGCGATAGCTGCCAACGGAAAGAAACTCGCAGCCCTCGCGCAGGAGCACCACGTTCTCCTGCGGTTCGAAGCTGCTGTTGCGGGAGGCATCCCTATTCTCACTTCATTAACGACTGCTTTGCTTTCCAACCAGTTCGACGAAGTACACGGGATACTCAACGGGACGACCAACTATATCCTCACACAGATGGGCGAATATGGCAAAGATTATGCCGAAGTCCTGAAAGATGCGCAAGAGAAAGGTTTTGCCGAGGCAGATCCGACTGCTGATGTCGAAGGCCTTGACGCAGCCAATAAACTATCTATCCTGATTTCTCTGATTTTCGGTGTCGGTGCTGGCCCGGATATAATACCTACTCAGGGAATCACAAGTGTAGGCAGCGAGGACATAGAATTCGCCATGTCCTCCGGCTACAGGATCAAACTGCTCGCCAGCGCAAGACGCGATAACGGCAAGCTCTACGGAAATGTAGAGCCGGCTCTTGTACCTGTTAATCATCCGCTGGCATCGGTAAACAATGAATTCAACGCGGTGTTCGTTACCGGAAACGCAGTCGACGACCTCATGTTCTACGGACGCGGTGCAGGACCGCTCCCTACCGGAAGTGCAGTACTCGGAGATGTCATCGGCGTAGCACGTAAGCTGGAGAAGGATTCCGCATATGACATAGTGCCGCAGCTCCGTTACGACTCAGATCTGAGATACGCGGGCGAAGGAGCAAATAAATACTACATAAGGATGATGGTTCCGGACAGACCGGGAGTCCTCGGTAAGATCACTACAGTTTTCGGTGAACACGGAATAAGCATAGAGGAGATACTTCAGAGGCCTCCTTATGTGATAGACGGCGAAAGAGTAGCTCCTCTGATTTTCATTGTATTCAAAGTAGAGAAGCCGCGTCTGATGCGCGCTATAAATGCGGTCAGCGAATATGATGTCATCAGATCAGTGGATAACATCATGCGCGTGGAAGAATGATGCCGACGGCATGACCGCCATTCAACACTAAAGCAATTAATTAGCGGGACCCCTCAACATTTACCGAATGTGTTGAGCGGTGTCCCGCTTGTTTTTCTGTACTTTCAACCGGAAGAAAAAGACATCCGGCGTCTGTTATGTCAAATGCAAATAATCCTCAAATCCATAGCACAGTTTGTCAGTGCTGTGGCTGTCTGAACTTAGGATCAGTATCCCGCCTTTAGACCTGATATATTCGATCTGATCCTGAGCCGGATAAGGGGATGTTCTGTACCCCTTCCCCATCGCACCGGTATTGATCTCGAATAACGGTCTGTCACCTGCCTTGAAGATCCCCAGACCTTCCAATCGGTTCCTGCAAGGGCCATTGATATATTCGGGCCTATCCTTGACAGGCCTTGCAGCCGCGTCCTCAAATATCCTGTCTACAGCTTTCTTCCATGCGTTGATATATCTGCTGTCAGATGTATCTATCAGTAGCTTCCCTTCTTTAGCACCTCTCCATGTTTCATTGAACTTGGTGATCAGGTCAAAATGTCCGACTATATCACAGTCGGTCTTTCGCACGATATCCCCGACCTGCTCATAGTAACGCTCTGCCGCAGCTATCGGATCTCCTCCGAAGTATCTGTCTATCGCATCCTGCAATATCTCAGAAGTGTAATCGGAATCAATATAGACACCATCCTTGAGGATATAGTGTCCCGAACCGATTATGTAATCAAACGGAGAAGTATCTATATCCGCATGATAGTCGAGTTCAACCCCAAGCAGAACTCTTATCCTGTCCGCGTATTCAGCCCCGAGTCTGTTCACCTCTTCGATGTATTCGGCTGTGCCGTCAAGGCTCATGCAGTAGCTCTCATCGAACCACGTATAAGAATGCCCGGACAGACCGACAGTGTCCAGTCCGAGCGAGACAGCGGCACGGATCATCTCCTCAGGAGAGTTCTTGCCGTC
>SVCR01000188.1:0-1414 GCA_015058265.1 Clostridiales bacterium | reverse complement strand
ACACCCTTTATACCATTTTTTCCTGCTTGACTTTCTTATCTATCACGTGTCTGGATGCCAATTCTCTGTGTATATCTTCCAGACTTATTCCTGCCTCGATCATCAGAACCATCGTATGATATGCCAGGTCTGCGATCTCGTATATGGTCTCGGCCTTGTCTTGTGACTTTGCTGCGATGATGACCTCGGTAGATTCTTCTCCCACTTTCTTCAGGATCTTATCCAGGCCCTTGTCGAAAAGGTATGTGGTATATGAGCCTTCTTTAGGATCTGTCTTGCGGCCTTCTATGAGGTCCATAAGTCCTTCGTATGAGAACTCTTTCAGTTCATCGCTTTCCCAGACTGGGTACTCGAAGCATGATTCTGTTCCCAGGTGGCATGCCGGGCCGTCCGGTTCTACAACAACAACGAGGGCATCCTTATCGCAGTCTGCCGTGATGCTGACTATGTGCTGGTAGTTGCCGCTGGTCTCGCCTTTGAGCCAGAGCTCCTGCCTTGATCTGCTCCAGAAGCAAGTCAGCCCCTTCTCCATTGAGATCTTAAGGCTTTCCTCGTTCATATAAGCAAGGGTCAGCACTTTCTTGGTAACAGCATCTACCACTATCGCAGGGATCAGCCCTTTTTCATCAAATTTCAGTTCTTCTATCTTTACCATTGTTCTTTTTCCGCTTTTCTTTCTCGTATTGATATCATGTCCGAGCATGCTTCGGCAACCGGGAGCATCGCAGGCAGCACCTGATCAGTTTTCCCGCGCCGTCTTGACTCTCCTGTTCAGCTCATAGGCAGCTGTCATCAAAGTCTTACCGGTATGCCTTCTTCTGCCATCCTGGCTTTGAGATCGGAGATAGCGACCTCGCCAAAGTGGAAAATCGATGCTGCAAGTCCTGCGTCGATCGTCGGTACCTTGCGGAACAGCTCGATGAAGTCTTCTATGCTTCCCGCGCCGCCCGAAGCGATGACCGGTACGGAAACCGCTTTGCACACTGCATCCAGCATCTCGATATCGAAGCCGCCCTTGACCCCGTCTGTATCGATGGAGTTGACAACGACTTCACCCGCGCCCATATCAACGCAGCGCTTGATCCAGCTGATAGCTTCCATGCCGGTATCATCTCTGCCGCCTCTGGAAAATACGCGGAATTCTCCGTCCACTCTCTTGATATCGCACGAGAGCACGACACACTGGTCGCCGTAGAGCTTTGCTGCCTCCGTGATCACCTGAGGGTTCCTGATCGCTCCCGAATTGACGCTGACTTTGTCCGCTCCGCATTTAAGCACTCTGTCAAAGTCCTCGACTGTGTTGATACCACCGCCGACTGTGAGCGGTATGAATACGTTCTGTGCTGTTTCAGTCAGTATCTCGGTGAACAGTTTCCTTCCCTCCGCCGAAGCCGTGATGTCATAGAATACCAGC
>SVCR01000187.1 GCA_015058265.1 Clostridiales bacterium | reverse complement strand
CGCCGTGAAGACCGGAAGATATTAGATCATCAAGGATGGAAGGGACTGATATCGAAGACTAAAAAATGATCCGGACATAGTCCGGATCATGTGTGATCGATATTATTGAGCAAAACACCTACTTGCCTGCGAGAACCTCCGGGGTGTGCAGCCAGTTGGCGCGCATGTACTCCATGGCTTTGTCCAGATCCCTGGCTTCAAGAGCAGATATGATCTCTATGTGTTCTTTGATGAGCTCGTCCATACCGCTTATCTTGCTGAAATAGATGTTCTCAACGCGTGATACATGACCGTTGAGTGTCAGGCAGAAAGCGGAAAGGAAGTCGTTGTCGGCAAGCTTCAGGAAGATATCATGGAATGATTTATCGAACATACGGCAGCCCTTGAGATCATGGCTGTTATATGCTCTGACCAAAGCGTTGTTGGCATCTCTCAGGGCGTCGATATCCGCGTCTGTGATCTTATCAAATGCGAATTCGACAGACAGTGCATGGAGCTCCGCGATCATGCGGTAGGTCTCAGGTATATCGACTGACCCGATCTGGCTCACACGGCTCTCACGTCCCGGAAAGACTTCGACGAGCTTCTGATCAGCAAGCATCTGTATGGCTTCTCTTACGGGTGTCCTGCTGACCGAGAAGTATTCAGAGATCTCAGTGTCGATAAGGCGTTCACCCGGCTGGAGTGTTCCGTCTATGATCCAGTCGCGAAGACCTTCGAATACTCTCTGCTTGGCGGTTTTAGGCGCTTCGGCTTCTTTCTTGGCTGGTATTGGCATAATAGTCCCCCTCCTTGAACGCGGAATACAGTATATTGCGTTCTGCATATGAATTATACATTATTTATACAGCAAATCTCAACAATCAATAGATATAACAGACTACCCGTAACTGAAGGGAGAAAGGAAATTCCGGCTGCCCGGTGGTTAACCGGAAAAGAGGTGAAGAATGTATCAGGCTGAAATTAAATGCAGGGAATTCCTGGCTGAAAAAGGAATGGCTGACCGCATCATTGATTTCGAAAATACCGATATCACTGCTGACAGTACAGCTCTGGCTCTGGATGTCGATGTAGACCGCATATGCAAGGGCCTGGCGTTCAAAGGGAAGAACGGTACTGCTGTCGTTGTCATTGCATCCGGTCATTCGAGAGTAGACAATGCAAGGTTCAGAGACGTATTCGGGTTCAGGCCGAGCATGCTGCCGGCGGAGAGGACAGAGGAGCTCATCGGACACGTTCCGGGAACGATCAATCCGTTTTGCCTCAAAGATACGGCAAGACTCTATCTGGACATATCCATCCGCAAGCACCTCGGAGAGACGGTATTCCCGGGGATCGGAGGCGAGGATTCCGTAGTGGAACTGACTGTGGACGAACTCGAGAAGCTCTCCGATCCGGTTTGCTGGGTCGCGGTTACAAAATAAGAAATCATATATGATATAATAGCTTTTGTTAGAATACTTTGACTTTGTGAGAAGGAGAGGATCTGCTGATATGAGAGAAATGAAGGATGAACTGCTGGACATCTACCGTGATTTTTACGGGAGCGGTTCAGATGATAAAGGTTCCGGCGGCGGCAGCGGCTTTGACGACAGAATACCGGATGACAAGGTTGGGACCGCAGATAAAGGGAATAACGCAGGACCTCAGGAAATAGAAACGGAAGTGGTCACACAGTCTGAATTCACCGTTGAGACCAGCAAGGCACAGGAAAAGCAGGAAGCACCTTCAGAGCCGGAAAAATCCGGAATGGAGGAGCTTAACGAGCTTATCGGACTCACAACTATCAAGCATGATGTTGAAGAGCTGGTCGGGCTTGCCAAGGTGAGAAAGATGCGTGAGGAGAAAGGGATGAAGGCCGTTCCGGTTTCGCTGCATCTTGTTTTCTCCGGTAATCCGGGGACAGGTAAAACGACAGTCGCAAGGATACTTGCCAAGCTTTATAAGGAGATCGGGATCCTTTCTACAGGGCAGCTCGTAGAAACAGACCGCTCGGGTCTCGTAGCGGGATATGTCGGACAGACAGCTATCAAGACCCGGAAGAAGATAGAGGAAGCCATGGGCGGAGTCCTGTTCATTGATGAAGCATATACTCTCAACCAGGAAGGCGAGAACTACGGTCAGGAATCGATAGATACGATCCTCAAGGCTATGGAAGATCACAGAGATAAATTCGTAGTCATCGTCGCCGGCTATACAGAACTGATGAAGGCTTTCGTGGAGAGCAACCCGGGGTTGAAATCAAGATTCAATAAGTTCTTCGAGTTCCCTGATTATACTGTGGATGAGCTGCAGGCGATCTTCAAGATGCAGTGCAGTAAATATCAGTACAAGCTTACTGATGAAGCGGAAAAGGCTGTCAAAGAAGAAATCATAAGACGTGAAGCTGAAAAGGGTGAGAACTTTGCTAATGCAAGAGAAGTGCGTAATCTCTTTGAAACTATAATCACCAATCAGGCTGCAAGAGTAGCCAATATTGAAAATGTTGATGAGGAAACACTCTCTACGATCACTATGGAAGATCTTGAAGATCTGGACGGAGACGGGGCCAAGGATCTGATAATGACACCGGAAACTCCGGATCTCGGGGATGATAAGGGAGAGTGGTCTGCTGAAGTAGATGCGGCAGATACAGAATCACATGGCGATGAGGCTGATCCGGATGAAAGCAGCGAGGACACGGAAAAAGACATTCCGGCTGAAGAAGATGGCAGCGCCGATGCCGGTGAAGAAACAAACAGTAACGATAACTGAAACGGGATATATAGATAATGGGTTATTATGAAGATCTTCCCGGGCTGGATATAAATGAACGGCTCGAGGATATGAAACTGCTGAGGAATGTAGTTCTTGTCGATGTGCGCACTCCTGAAGAGTACAGAGAGGGGCATGTTCCCGGCGCGATCAACATAGAGGCGGAAAAATGCGGGCGGTCTAACCGCGCTTTTGTAGAAAACATCCTTAAAGATAAATCTGCACACATTTACATGTATTGCTTCAGCGGAGCCAGAAGCGGGATGGCGGCAGCATTCCTCCGCCAGATGGGTTATGACCGCGCTGAGAATATCGGCGGATTTGAAGGATATGACGGCCCGGTAGAGATAGGTTAGATCTAATAGAACAGGACAGTAAAACATAATAGTGAGGAGAGACAGCTATGAGTTTCATGGAACTGGCAAAAGAAAGATATTCAGTAAGGTCTTTTTCAGACAGAGCGGTAGAACAGGAGAAGCTTGAAAAGATCATCGAAGCGGGAATGATAGCGCCGACTGCTAAGAATCTGCAGCCTGTGCGTATCTATGTCATGAAGAGTGCAGATGCTATGGAGAAGATGAATGCTCTTACGCGCTGCATCTACGGAGCACCTGCGGCTTTGCTCGTATGCTACAACGAAGATGAAGCGTGGCACAGTCCTTTCAATGAAGGATATGATTCCGGAGAGATGGATGCCTCGATCATACTAACACATATGATGCTCGAAGCATGGGAACAGGGGATAGGTTCATGCTGGGTCGGATTGTTTGATCACGATGAGGCTGCAAGAGTGTTCGATCTGCCTGCAGAGGTCAAGCCGGTAGCGATCATGCCGCTCGGATATGCTGCAGAAGGGTGCAAGCCAGCACCGATGCACGCGAATACCAGAGACAGATCAGAACTGGTGACAGAGCTGTAGTGCGCTCGTCAGTCGTCAGGACAAGTCTCGACGAACCCATAGGGTTCTCACCCTGACGGGCTTACATATAAAAACAGACGCCTGACGGCGTCTGCTGTGGTGCGCCCGTAGGGATTAGCCGTGACCTGCATCCTCGCTGCGCTTCGGGCAGGTCTGGCATCGGACTTTCCGTGACTCTGCCTTCGCCTGCGCTCGTCAGTCGTCAGGACAAGTCTCGACGAACCCAACGGGTTCTCATCCCTACGGGAATAAAAAAACGAGCCTTGCGGCTCGTTATGGTGCGCCCGTAGGGATTCGAACCCTAGACCTTCTGATTCGTAGTCAGACACTCTATCCAGCTGAGCTACGAGCGCATATCGTATTCGCGACTTCACAATGATACAACAGTGTCTGTGAAAAGTCAACCGCGAATGATACTGTGTATGATAATTTCACCTTTTGAAAAATGATATTGATAAATGAGAAAAAAGAACCGGCCTTGCGAGCCGGTTCTCAGACTGTAGACAAAGTCCTTTCTCCACTATGTGGAGGGAGGGCTTTTCTGGTAGCAAAAAACAAGAACGGCAATC
>SVCR01000186.1 GCA_015058265.1 Clostridiales bacterium | reverse complement strand
TGTTCCTTCAATATATGTGATCTCAGGATTGATCATGTAATAGATCTTGTTCCTGATCTCTTCATCATCGGAATCCACATGCGGCATGGCAACGAAGAACCTCTTCATAACGCCTACCTGCGGTGCGGCGATACCGACACCGTCAGCGTTGATCATAGTTTCTACCATATCCTCCGCCAGCTGTCTTATCCTTGGTGTGATCGATTTGATAGGTTTACATTTCTTGGTGAGGATCTCGTCCCCTCTCTCAGTGATCTTTCTTAATGCCATAATTTCTCCTGAATAATGCCGGATACTCGTATATCCGGTCCGTATAGTGATCACATGGCAGCTTAGCATGAAGCCGTCATGAATTTTTATCTCTATAATTACTTCGGCTCCTGTCCGTCCTCCGGTCAGACAGTGCTGTAAGGATTCA
The DNA here is from genome assembly GCA_015058265.1 of Clostridiales bacterium. The sequence goes on along the minus strand of SVCR01000186.1, from coordinate 3,872 downwards.
CATCTATATCTATATAACAGTCAGCCTTAGCCGCTGTCATGCGTTCGCGAAATTCCATATACTCTCTGATATAACCGCTCCTGCTGCCGAGAGGTGCTTTGATAAGGAATACAGCCCTTGCTCTGCCGTCTGACCGTCTCTCCTCAAGACGCGGTCTAAGGATCACAGCATCCGATGGCGCAGACTTAAGGCCAGACAGTCTCTCTCTGAACACCGCAGCATATTTCATAGCAGTATCAGAAGACTCAGAACTGAATCCGACAGCAATTATATCAGAGTAAGGAGGATAATTCATAATGTTACGGTGAAGTAATTCCGACTCATAGAAGGAATCGTAATCACCGGCAGCTGCCTCCCTCAGTACATCGCTCTCCGGATCATATGTCTGGATCAGTACAAGGCTGCTCCCTCCGGCACGTCCGGCTCGACCCGCGACCTGCGTTATCAGCTGATAAGTCCGTTCTGAGGATCTGTAATCCGGTATATTGAGGCTGACATCTGCATTGATTATCCCGACCAGACCGACATTCCTGAAATCCAGACCTTTGGCCAGTATCTGTGTCCCGACCAGGATGTCCGTCTTTCCATTCTGGAAGTCGCTTATGACACTCGACACGTCATCTGATGACGCGGCTGTATCGAGATCGAATCTTGCGACCGCTGCATGTGGCCACAATTCCTGTACTGTCTCCTCTACCTTCTCTGTGCCGGCTCCGACATATTTGATAAACCTGTTGCCGCAGTCAGGGCATGAATCAGGCAGGCCAAACCGTCTTCCGCAGTAGTGGCACACAGCAGCATCTGCTGATTTGTGGTAAGTCAGAGTTATACCGCAGTCCGGACATGTCATTTTGTATCCGCAATCTGGGCATAGTATCTGTGTCGAAAAACCGCGCCTGTTCAGAAACAGTATCACCTGTTCTTTCCTTGCCAAAGCACGGTCTATCTCCGCTGCCAGCCTTCGCGAGATCACGCTCGTGTTCCCCGCAGGTGCTTCCTTGCGCATATCTACTGTCTCAAGACGCGGCATTATACTGTCGCCGATACGTCTGTTCATCTCGATCAGTCTGTACACACCGGTCTTTGCTCTGTAGTAAGAAACAACGCTCGGAGTCGCGCTGCCCATCACGAGAACAGCATCATGCTGTACCGCTCTGTAGTAAGCAACATCAACGGTATCATACTTAGGCGTGTGATCAGACTTGTAGGTGCTCTCATGCTCCTCGTCTATTACTATCAACCCGATATCATCGAGCGGCGCGAACACGGATGTCCTTGCTCCGACGACGATCCTCGCCTCACCGCGCCTGATACGCATCCACTCCCCGAGCCTGGCGGACGTAGTGAGTCTGCTGTGCAGTGTCGCTACGATATCCCCGAATCTCTCTCTGAATCTTCTTTCCACCTGAGCGGAAAGAGCGATCTCAGGAAGCAGGATGATAACATTCCTTCCCAGTTCAAGTGCCTGCTCCGCAGCCCTCATATATACTTCGGTCTTGCCGCTGTTCGTTACGCCTTTGATCAGGTACGCTGCTGATTCCCTCTTCCTGACAGAATCGCAGATACGCTCTGCGGCAGCCGTCTGTTCGCTGCTCAGCTCATATCCCGGGTCAAAGCCTTCTCCGCCTTTCCTGCGTGATGCAGGTATGCGCTTGCCGCCGGTAGTGAACATCTTGATCGCATCGATATATCTGACGCCATATCTCTTCCTCATCCATACAGCGGTATCTATCATCTCTTCGTTGAGAGATCTTTCAGGATCCCAGGATACTATCTCTTTGATCTTATCTGTGTCTATGTGAGGTTCTACACCTGCCCTGACACAATAAGCATCGAGAGGCTTCTTTCTCCCGGCAAACTGCACAGAAAGTCTGGCGCCTTTTCTCACCTCGTCCGGAGCGGAATAAGTGAAAAAGGCGTCAGTACTGTTGCTCTTATTATCAATTACTACATCGACAAATTGCATTATAGCAGGAAGATATTGTGCTTAGCGCACTCCTCATACATATCATCCGGCCATACGGAAACCTGGACCTCTCCGATGTGCGCTTTCTTGAGGAAGTACATGCACAATCTGCTCTGTCCGATACCTCCGCCGATCGTAAGAGGGATATCACCATCGATGACACCCTTATGGAACGGGAGATCCTTTCTGTCCATCTTGCCGTCTATCTCAAGCTGCTTCAGCATGGTTGCCGAATCAACTCTGATACCCATTGAACTGATCTCAAGCGCGTCTTCCAGAACCGGGTTCCACAGAATGATATCTCCGTTCAGCTGCCAGTCATCATAGTCCGGAGCTCTTCCGTCATGCGGCTTGCCTGAATCAAGTGCGCAGCCGATCCTCTTGATGAAAATAGCGCCGTACTCCTCGGCAGCGAATCTTTCTCTTTCCTTGGCTGTCCTGTCCGGATACCAGTTCTCGAGATCCTGAGAATCGATAAACTTGATCTTCTCAGGCAGGTAGATGTTCAGATCAGGATAGTGATCATTCACATAGTCCCTGAGGTCTTTAAGACACCTGTATATGATCCTTACCGTCTGTTCGAGATATTCCGTATTTCTCTGATCAGCTGTGATGACCTTCTCCCAGTCCCACTGATCTACATAGATGGAATGGATGTTATCGAGTTCCTCATCCCTTCTTATCGCATTCATATCAGTATAAAGACCGACACCCGGCTCGATACTGTATCTTCCGAGAGCCATCCTTTTCCATTTTGCAAGCGACTGAACTACTTCGACCTTTCTCTCGTCGAGGTCCTTGATGCTGAACTCGACTCTTCTTTCGTATCCGTTAAGGTTATCATTCAGACCTGTTTCAGGAAAGACGAAAAGCGGCGCGCTGACTCTTCCCAGGTTCAGGCTGTGCGACAGCTCCCTCTGGAAATGATCCTTGATCCTCTTGATCGCCCTCTGAGTCTCAGTCGGATCAAGAATAGGCTTGTAATCCTTAGGTACGATAAGCTTTGACATGATTTTGCTCCTTTTCTTTATTGCTCTTAACCCCTTTTACCCTTTATGTTCTCGAACTGCGTAACGCGCATAATCGCATCCGCAGAAATTCTGTCTGTACAATCCGTATTTGCGGCTGAGTTCGACACTTCTCCCGAATCCGTTCTTCTTCTTGAAGTCAACATCCAGGAATCTCGCGCTTGTCATCTCTTCCAGCGAGAGCCCGAGTGTTTTGATCTTGTCATAATTCTTGTGCGGGCTGACCGACATAGTCGTAGTGAAATAGTCGAATGAAAGTTCACCGGCTCTGCGCGCAGTTTCCGCCAGTCTCATGGCAAAGCACAGATCGCACCTTCTGCCGCCTTCAGGCTCATCCTTGAGCGGTCCGCACTTCGCGATGTAACGGTCAGGTTCGTACTCACCCTCCATATAATCCACAAATCCGCTCTCGCTGTGCTCTTCATTGAACGCTTTGAGGAACTGCAGGAGAGTATCACGCCTGAGGTAGTATTCTTCCCTGTCGGTGATATTTGGATTATAATAGAACACGGTGATCGAGTATTGATCCACGAGCCTCTCGACACACGATGTCGAACACGGTCCGCAGCATGCATGAAGAAGCAGAGACGGTTTTCGCTGATCAGCGCTGATCCTCATCATATCTGCTTCGGTACCTGCGGAAGCAGCTGTATTAACTATATTGAGGCCGCTGGTCTCTTTCTTCATTCTTTCACCCCGAACTGATGCTCAAATAATCAATAACTTGTAAATTATACCACAACAGGAGGCTGCAAGTATATGCAGGGAGGAACAAGATTTTATTCTGTCAGTACATATCTCAGATCGGTCTTCGGCCGCAAGACAGTCAAGCTTAGTATCGATGCCGGATTTACATGTCCTAACAGAGACGGCACATG
>SVCR01000185.1 GCA_015058265.1 Clostridiales bacterium | reverse complement strand
GATGTAGCGCCGTATACCTGACCGGTACGTACGGTGCAACGGGAGGGTGAGAGGAAACTCTCACTCTACCCTATTTCTGAGGAGAAGATATTTACATATTTTGAATCGAATCGTTCTGCTTTATTATCCCATGACGACCCTGACGTGGAATTCTCCGTCTTTCTCCGGAAGAGGGATGACATTGCTGTCCATATAGACCGTGTTTACAGTCATCTCTTTGACTCCCTTTTGAACTCCGGCTGAATTATCTACGGTGATGTGATATACAGAACCGCGGAATTTACGGTCACATGAGAATCTCTTCAGTCCAGAAGGGATGCATGGATTGATCTTCAATCCGTCAAATGTCGGCTGGATACCGAGGATGTACTGGCTGATAGTCGTGAATGTCCATGCTGCGGTACCTGTAAGCCAGCTGTTCTTGCCTTCGCCGTGGGTAGGGGCGTCTTTGCCTGCTACCATCTGACAGTATGCGTAAGGCTCTGTGCGGTGGATCTCGCTTATATCCTCGAGGTAAACAGGGCAGGTCTTACGGAACACACTGAATGCTCTGTCACCGTGACCGAGTATAGTCTCGGCACAAGCGATCCACGGATTGTTGTGGCAGAAGATACCTGCATTTTCCTTATATCCAGGCGGATATGAACTGATCTCACCGAGCTCGAGATGATATTCAGTATATGCCGGCTGCAGAAGGACGATACCAAACTCTGATTCGAGTCTGTCCTCAACACTCTGAAGAGCTTTTGCGGCTTCTCCTGATTCAACTCCTATACCGGCCATTACGCACATTCCCTGTGGTTCGATATATATCTGTCCCTCTTTGCATTCCTTGCTTCCGACTGGATTCGAGAATGCGTCATATGCTCTGATGAACCAATCTCCGTCCCAGCCGGCGTCCAGAACTGCGGCTTCCATAGCTTTGACTTTGGCATTGACATCAGCCGCTTCTTCATCAAGACCGCAGTGGGTGAGGATGTCTGCGAACTCATGACCGTATTTAACGTACATTCCTGCAATAAATACACTTTCAGCTACAGGGCCTTCGCTCGGACCTGTTATCTGGAAGCTCTCGCCCGGATGCTCTGAGAAGCAGTTGAGGTTGAGACAGTCATTCCAGTCTGCACGGCCTATAAGAGGCATATCGTGAGGACCGAGGTGTGTGGATGTGTAATTGAAGCTCCTTCTGAGGTGCTCAAGAAGTGAAGCTTTGTATTCTTCGTTGTTATCAAATGTGCACTGCTCATCGAGTATGGAGAAATCGCCTGTCTCTCTCAGATAGGCAGCTGTTCCTGCGATCAGCCAAAGCGGGTCATCGTTGAATCCGCTTCCGACAGCCATGTTGCCGCGCTTTGTCAGAGGCTGATACTGGTGATATGTGCTTCCGTCAGCGAACTGAGTGTTGGCGATGTCGATTATACGCTCTCTCGCACGTGAAGGGATGAGGTGTACAAAGCCCAAGAGATCCTGACATGAATCACGGAATCCCATGCCGCGGCCGAGTCCGCTCTCATAGTAGCTTGCGGATCTGCTCATGTTGAATGTGACCATGCACTGATACTGGTTCCATACATTGACAAGCCTGTTCAGCTTTTCATCCTCGCTGTAGATGCTGTAAGAGGAGAGCAGCTCGTTCCAGTAAGCTTTGAGCTCCGCAAGAGCAGCGTCAAACTGCTCGTCTGTTTTGAACTTACTGATAAGTTCGTGAGCCGGCTTCTTGTTGATGATCCCCGGTGCAGTAAACTTTTCCTCAACAGGGTTCTCACAGTAACCGAGAACAAATATGTAGGAGAGTGATTCTCCCGGTCCGACGACCGTCTTGATATGGTGGCTGCCGACAGGAGCCCATCCGTGAGCGATGCTGTTGTAGCTAGTGCCGTTCATTACAGCCTGAGGAGCCTGCGGCCCGTTGTAGAGGCCGACGAACTCATCTCTGCTGGTGTCAAAGCCGTCCGGTTCACAATTTACAGCATATACAGCATAGTGGTTCCTGCGCTCGCGATACTCTGTCTTGTGATAAATAGCTCCGCCTTCGACTTCTACTTCGCCGATGGAGAAATTCCTCTGGAAGTTGGATGCGTCATCCTGAGCATCCCAGAGGCAGAATTCAACATAACTGTAGAGATCTACGAAGTGATCCTTAGCCGTTGTGTTGGTCAGAGTGATCCTTGTGACCTCGCAGGTCTCATGAAGAGGAACGAAAACTTCCTGTTTAGCGCGGAGACCGTTCTTGATACTTTCGAATACCGTGTATCCGAGACCGTGGCGGCATTCATAAGAATCCAATTCGGTCTGTACAGGCTGCCAGCCCGGATTCCATACGGTCTTTCCATCCTTAATATAGAAATAATGACCGTTGCAATCCATCGGACTGTTGTTGTAGCGATAACGTGTTAGCCGCATCAGCTTGGCGTCTCTGTAAAAACAGTAACCGCCGGAAGTGTTGGAAATCAAGCGAAAGAAGTCCTGCGACCCGAGATAGTTGATCCACGGAAGAGGGGTCTTAGGCGTCGTTATCACATATTCCCTGTTGATATCGTCAAAATAGCCGTATTTCATAGTCTTTTTCCTTTTCACATTTCATCAGTGTTTCGAATACGTTTTCGTCAATTTGTTTACATTATATGATGTCTTCGCATGAAAGTAAACTATATATATTGAAAAAATAAGTGATTTCAATGCTTTTGCCCCGAGATATAGACCAAATAATGTCCCTTTTTGCAGGAGGGCAACGATGTTGAGGGCCTGATTCGACAGGTAAAGTGATCTTTACGTGAAGAAACATTTTAATATTTACGAAACTTTTTTTGATTTTTCGGTTGACTGCGAAATATAAAAGATTTACAATGTAACTACGAAAACGTATTCGAAAACAGTTTTGCACCAGAAACACGGAGGGAGGAGATAATCAATGGTAACAATCAAAGATATCTCCAAGGCCTGCGGAGTTTCGCCGGCTACAGTATCCAAAGCTCTTAACGGATATGACGATATCAGCGAGGATACGATAGAGCTGGTCAAGCGTACGGCGAAGGAACTTAACTATACGCCGAATGCTGCTGCCAGGCTGCTTAAGACGAGCATCTCTCACAACTTAGGAGTCCTGTTCGTTGATGACACCATGAGTGGCCTGACCCACGAATACTTTTCTCTTATTCTAAACAGTGTCAAGGAAGAGGCGGAGCTTTGCGGTTATGACATCACGTTCATAAGCAAGACGCTCGGAAGACAGAAAATGTCATTCCTTCAGCACTGCCGCTACAGAAACTGCGACGGAGTAGTGATCGCAAGCGTTAACTTCGACAGTCCTGCAGTACATGAGCTTGTATCAAGCGAGGTTCCGGTCATAACGATCGATTTCTCCTTCGATAATGTCAGCTCAGTAATGTCGGACAACATGGAAGGATCCTATCGCCTGGCGAAACATCTTGCAGAGCAAGGACACAGGCGAATCGCATTCATCCACGGAGAACTGACTTCGGTAACATACAAGCGTATCGTAGGTTTCAACAGAGCGATGCAGGAAGAGGGAATAGTCATTCCGCCGGAGTACATGATGACAGCAAGGTATCACGATGCTGATTCAGTTGCCAGGGCTACATCAGATCTTATGGATCTGCCGGAGCCGCCGACAGCGATCATGTTCCCGGATGACTTCTCATATATGGGAGGTCAGGCAGAACTTCAGCGCAGAGGTCTGAGCATTCCTGAAGATGTAAGTGTATGCGGTTATGACGGTATCAATCTTTCCAAGATCATACAGCCTCAGCTCACTACCTGGCATCAGGACGCTGACAGAATAGGAAAAGAGTCGGTACGGAAACTCGTAGAGACAATAGAGAACCGGGCGACTTGCGTGGCAGAGCAGATCATGGTGTCCGGTGAGCTGGTTTCCGGATACAGTGTGAGGAAGTGGGAGGAAAACAAATAACCCACGAAGCGAAGTTTTTTCTAAGGAGGAATCTTATGAAGAAGAGTTTGAAAGTTTTACTTAGCTTTGCTCTGATCCTTGCTATGGCATTCCCACTGGCTGCATGCGGCGGCGGAAGTGACAGCGGAGAAGCTGAACCAGCAGCAGAGGAAGGCAAAGTCCTCAACATCTGGTGCTGGAATGACGAGTTCCAGAGTCGTTTCAACGACTATTATCCAGGCGTTAAAGAAGTAGCTGAGGATAAGTCCACTACTACACTCGAAGATGGAACAACTGTTAAGTGGACCATCAACCCTAACGAGGGCATGAACTATCAGGACAAGCTGGACGAGGCACTCCTCGCACAGGAGAGCGCAGCAG
>SVCR01000184.1 GCA_015058265.1 Clostridiales bacterium | reverse complement strand
CTGCGGTGCTGACTTCATCAAGATCGGTATCGGCGGCGGATCCATCTGCATCACAAGAGAGCAGAAGGGTATCGGCAGAGGTCAGGCTTCTGCAGTACTCGAAGTAGCTCAGGCAAGAGATGAATATTTCAAGAAGACCGGCGTATACGTACCTATCTGTTCTGACGGCGGTATCGTATATGACTATCACATCGCGCTTGCGCTGGCTATGGGAGCAGACTTCGTAATGCTGGGCAGATACTTTGCCAGATTCGAAGAGTCTCCTTCGGCTAAGCTGATGGTAAACGGCAATTACGTCAAAGAGTATTGGGGCGAGGGTTCCGCCAGAGCCAGAAACTGGCAGAGATATGATCTCGGCGGAGATGCTAAGCTGAAGTTCGAAGAGGGCGTAGACTCTTACGTTCCTTATGCCGGACCGCTCCATGACAACGTTGCGATGACTTTGAACAAAGTAAAATCGACAATGTGCAACTGCGGCGTTCTCTCCATCCCTGAGTTCCACAAGAATGCCAAGCTGACTCTGGTATCCGCAGTCAGTATCGTAGAGGGCGGTGCTCACGATGTAATTCTTAAGGAAGTATCGGCCAGAGGCGATCGTTCAATTTGATAAAACAACTGATGGATAAAAACACTCACTGAGTTTCACGGAGGTATACAAATGGACAAGAGACCTGAAACAATGGAACGTATCACAACTCGTGCACTCGCTGACAAGTTCATCGAGGAGCAGCTCGCTGAGATCAAGGCTCAGGTCGGGGACAAGAAGGTGCTTCTTGCTCTTTCCGGCGGAGTTGATTCAAGTGTAGTAGCTGCATTGCTGATCAAAGCTATCGGCGACAATCTGGTATGCGTCCATGTTAATCACGGTCTTCTCCGTAAGGGCGAGCCGGAGATGGTTATCAAGGTATTCAAGGAAGAGCTCGGAGCTAACCTTATCTACGTAGACGCTGTCGACAGATTCCTTGACAAGCTCGCGGGAGTAGATGACCCTGAGACAAAGCGTAAGATCATCGGCAAAGAGTTCATAGACGTTTTCGCGGAAGAGGCAAGCAAGCTCGAAGGGATCGAATTCCTCGGACAGGGAACTATCTATCCTGATATCCTCGAATCTGACGGAGTCAAGGCTCATCACAACGTAGGCGGACTTCCTGAAGACCTTCAGTTCGAACTCGTAGAGCCGGTCAAGTTACTCTACAAGGATGAAGTAAGAGTAGTCGGATCCGCACTCGGACTTCCTGACAACATGGTTTACAGACAGCCGTTCCCGGGTCCGGGACTCGGCGTAAGATGCACCGGAGCTATCACCAGAGACAGACTCGAGGCACTTCGCGAAGCAGATGCCATCGTAAGAGAAGAGATCGAAAAGATGGACGAGACACCATGGCAGTACTTCGCAGTTATCCCTGATGTGAAATCGACAGGCATCAAGGACGGCAAGAGATACATGGGATGGCCGGTCATCATCAGAGCCATCAACACAGTAGACGCAGTAACAGCACAGTCAGTAGAGATCCCTTGGTCAATGCTCACAACAATGAGAGACAGGATCATCGAGACCGTACTGGGCGTCAACAGAGTGATGTGGGACATCTCAGATAAACCAGTAAGCACGATAGAGTGGGAGTAACTCCCATTGAGAAGGCCGCGAGTTTCCTCGCGGCCTTCGAAATGTTGGAGTTACCCCTGCGCAGATTGCCGGCGACTGGCAAGCCGAAGGCGCAGACAGAGCCGATGCAATCCACCGCTGGGAATAGTTGAATCTGGAAAGCCACGTTGCTGAACCCGTTGGAATCACTGCGTTCCAGCGATTGGCCAAAATCCCGTGATACTAATTTGATACTATGAGGAATCGTCCTGACGACTGACGAGCCGAAGGCGCTGTCAGAGTCATGGAGATTCCTATGCCAGGATTGCCCAAGAGAGCGAGCGAAGCGAAGCTCGATTGGCTGCAATCTACGGCTAAATCATCCCAAAATCCATAGACGCCAGAGAGCCGTATTTTCAAGCACTCTGGCGTTTTTGTTATCAGAAAACCCCGCGTTAGACGCCAATGTCATTAAGTTAATGACATTGGCGTTAGACGCGGGGTTCCGTGAACGCTATGCGTTTGACCAGAAATCCTCCAAACCTTAGAATGTCAATGCGGTCTGCCAACTGCAAACAAACTAAGGAGGAGGATCATGGGTCTAAATGACATACACAGTTTATCCCACTCAAAATGGAATTGCAAATATCATGTAGTATTTGCGCCTAAGTATAGAAGAAAGGTTTTCTATGGAGAGAAGAGAGTGGCGATAGGAAAGATTATAAGACAACTGTGTGAATGGAAAGGTGTAAATATCATAGAAGCGGAAGTCTGCCCGGACCATGTGCATATGTTGATCGAGATACCACCAAAGTTCTCAGTATCGGGATTCATGGGATATCTGAAAGGTAAGAGCAGTACGATGATCTAAATTAGTTTTCTTTTCGTTCAAACAACGTGGCATCATATGTGGTAGAATCTGCAAAGATGCCACAATACATTACGAAGGTGACTAATATGGAAAACAGATACTTCAAACTTGAGATATTCATTCCTGAAACACATTTTGCAGAACTGAGGAAAGCTCTTCAAAGCGTTGACGCAGGGCATATAGGCAATTACGACTGCTGCCTCTCGTACAGCAAGGTCATAGGAACATGGAGACCTCTTGCCGGTACTGATCCATTCATTGGAGAGGAAGGAAAAATCAGCGAAGAAGAAGAACTGAAGGTGGAAGTCACTATAAGCGGCAGTCATCTTGATGAGACGATCGCTGCCATAAAAGAAGTCCATCCATACGAGGAGCCAGTCATTAATGTAATCGAATTATACAGGACAGGGATGTAGGTGCTGACAATTGGAAATATTTGACGTAGTAAATGAATATGGTGAGCCGACAGGGAATACAGTAGACCGCGAAACAGCTCATCTTGAAGGAGTAAGACACAGGACTTCTCATCTGTGGCTGCTGAGGAAGAAAGAAGGAAAGACAGAAGTCCTTCTTCAGAAAAGAGCCCTGACAAAGTCATTCCCGGGATGCTACGATATCTCAAGTGCCGGGCACATACCGGCAGGAGATGATTTCAGGGAATCTGCTATACGCGAACTCAGTGAAGAACTTGGAATAATGGCAGAAGAATCGGACCTCATATATTGCGGGGATAAATACATTGTCTGGGATGATGAATTCTTCGGGAAACCTTATCATGACAGACAGTATACAAGAGTATTCATGATGTGGCTGGACCCGGATGAGAATGAGTTTACTCTTCAGGAAGAGGAAGTCGACGACGTTCTTTGGATTGATCTAGGACAATGCATTGAAGGTGTGAAAGATAACAGTTTCGATAACTGTATTGATATAGATGAACTGAGAATGGTACGGAGGACAGCAATGAACAACATATATACAAGAGTAAGCATAAGAAAATATCAGGACAGACCTGTTGAGAAGGAGAAAACTGAAGCGATCCTGAGGGCAGCTATGCAGGCTCCATCAGCAGCCAATCAGCAGCCGTGGGAGTTTTATGTAGTCACAGATAAGGAAAAGCTGGAGGCTCTGTCGAAAGTAAGCCCTTATGCGGGTATGACAAAAAATGCTCCTGCAGCTATCGTTTCCGTATACAGAAAAGACTGCAGCTTGCCGGCGTATGCTGATATAGATATGTCCATAGCGATGGAGAACCTATGGCTTGAGACCGATGCTCAGGGACTTGGCGGAGTGTGGCTTGGTATTGCACCACTTGAAGATCGCATGAAAGCTGTAGAGGGGATACTTGATATACCGGATAATCTGAGAGCCTTTGCCATATTCCCTTATGGCTACCCGGCGGAGGAAAGAAAGCAGCAGAACAGATTCGATGAAAGCAGGATACATTACGTAGAATAGCTGACATCGAAAGGAGAATAGATTTGAAAGTATTGGTAATACCCGACGTCCACCTTAAGCCGTGGATGTTCAATAGAGCGTTTGAAATCATGAAATCAGGCGCTGCAGAGAAGGCAGTTTGCCTCATGGACATACCAGATGACTGGGGGCAGGAGTATAACCTTGGCTTGTACGAAGAGACATTTGATGCTGCAATCAGGTTCCAGAAAGCGTTTTCGGATACTCTCTGGTGCTACGGCAATCACGATCTGTCGTATGAATGGCTGCAGTATGAAAGCGGCTTTTCATCTATAGCGAGGATTATGTGAAAATAGAAAAAGATGAAATAACAATCCGAGATTTTACGGAAACAGATCTTCCACTCATGTTTAAATGGTTGA
>SVCR01000183.1 GCA_015058265.1 Clostridiales bacterium | reverse complement strand
AAGGCGCGGCGAGGGCGCGTATGACAGGCTGGTCGCTAACATGGACGAGCTGAGCCGCAGTGGTATAATCTACGGCGTTTCCGTAACTGTCACTAAAGAGAATATCGGTGAGGTGTACTCAGATGAGTTCCTTGATCTGATGAGGAAGCGCGGGTGCAAAGCTGTTTTCTATATCGAGTATGTGCCTGTTACCGACGAGAGTCAGGAGCTTGCGCCGGATGACAGCGACCGTGAGTTCATGACAGAGAAAATGGACTATCTGAGAGCCAATCACCAGGATATGATGTACATAGCTTTTCCGGGAGACGAGAAGAGCTCAGGCGGATGTCTGGCGGCCGGAAGGGGATTCTTCCATATCAATTCACACGGCGGCGCGGAGCCTTGCCCGTTTTCGGCATATTCGGATATCAATGTCAGGGAGACATCAGTTCGCGAAGCACTTAACTCCGGATTGTTCACGGCTTTGAGAGAAGGCGGAGTCCTCGCGGGCGATCATATCGGCGGATGCGTTTTGCATGCCAAGAGGGATCAGGTCGAAGCGATCCTGAACGGAAAACAAGCTTGAAGATAACTAATTCGATGGAAAAAAGAAATTATAAGATCACAGCAAGATATGTGACACCGGAGGAAGTGGCTAAGGTGTTTCCGATACGTCCGTCTGACTCTCACAAAGGGAGTTACGGCTATGTGGCGCTTATCGGCGGCTCGCTAGAGAATAGCGGTGCTATCCGGCTTGCGACATTGGCTGATTCGGCTATGAGAAGCGGGGCAGGAGTGGCATCTGTCGCTGCGGTCAGGAGTATATGTCCTGTTATTGCGGGGCAGATCCTTGAGGCGACTTTGATCCCGCTCAGCGAATCCGACGGAAGGATAGTTTTCAGGGAGAGCGAATTCGAACCGATCGTCAGAAGATATGATACGATCGCTTTCGGTATGGGGATCGGTAATTCTGCCGAAACTGTCAAAGCAGTAAGATATCTTCTGGAGAACTATGATAAGACTTTGATCATAGACGCTGACGGACTGAACGCGATGTCGGAACTGGATCATTCGCTGATCAGATCTTCACGCGCAAGGCTGGTGCTGACGCCTCATCTTAAAGAGTTTTCGAGGCTGTCCGGCATGACTGTGGCGGAGGCCAAAGCGGATCCGTGTGCAGCCGCTTGCTATCTGGCGGATGAACTGGATGCCGTTGTTTTGCTGAAAGGGAGCACGACCGTAGTTGCAGGGAGCTCTGTCACAGGATCCTCTGGGGCAGGGGCATCTGAAAATGAAATAGCAGGGAACGAACGCTTTGTCTTAATGACTGACAGGGGATGTGCAGGCATGGCGACCGCAGGAAGCGGGGATGTTCTCTCGGGGATACTGGCTGCAGTCTGCGCAATGACCGATGACTTGACGCTTGCTGCTGCAGCCGGCGCATATATAAACGGAGCGGCCGGCGAATTGGCCATGAGCCGGAGAAGCGATGTTACCATGACAGCAGCAGATACAGCAATGTGCGTGGCAGAAGCTGTAGAAGAGATCATAGGCAAAGGCAGGGGTCACTAGCAGGATCTTATCCTTCGGTCGAGGTGCTCTCGCCATTCGCCAGGATCTCGACATTTCCGCCGTTATTAGCTGATATCCAGCCGATCCATGTCTTGCCGACATTGAGCGAAGCAGGGATGACTATGGACTCAGGATCGACTGCCTCTGCGTTTTCATCAGTATCAGCAGCATTATCTTCGGTAGATTCGCCTTCGGCTTCGGCAGCCTCAGCTTCTGCACGAGCTTTCTCTCTTGCTGCCTCAGTCAGCTCCGGATCTATCAGCATCAGCTGACCGTCTTCGACCTTCCATTCGATCTCTTTGACTCTGCCGCGGCTGAGCAGCTGACCTTTACCGCCTTTGAATTTGTAATCGCAGTAAACTACGGTGTAGCCGGCTACGCCCATGTAATCGTATTTCGCGATATATTCTGTGTCATCGTAGAGTATCAGGAGATTATCGCGCTTGAGATCGTTCCTGAAATTTTCGGTATGATACATCTCGTCTTCAGGATCGTAGTTCCAGACAGTTGTTTCCCATCCGGTCTGTGATGAGAAATTCACGCGTACGGTGTCTGCAGGCTGGAGTGTTGTGAGCCATGGAAGAGGACTGAAGCTGAGCTGTGTGTAGTCGTTAGGCTCCGTACGGAACTCTTTGGCTTTGATCGCCGCCGGGACTTTATCTCCGTAGACGATTCCCGTGTGCTCTGCCGAAACACCGCGGCTGCCGTCTCTGTCATACAGTCCTACCGTATCATCGAATGTCATCTGGTTGATGTGGTCGACTTTATCATCTTGGAAAACTTCATTAGCACCGATATAATCGCCTTTTGACGAACTCTGGCCCCAGTGGATGAAGATCCCGTCAAAAAGCTCTGAGAAGCGGATATACGGCGGTCTGGCGCTGCGCATAGGGCCGATCTGGGAAGGGAGCTTGTTGTAGTCAGCATACATCCACAGAGTCCTGGTGATCCCGCCTTCGACCTCGCCCTGGAGGATGATATCCGGAGAGTAGTCAGGGTCATCCATTCCCCATTGAGGTCTGGCGTCAGGGGTATTCTCCACGACGAAAGCTGCGACACGCCGGTTCAGTGCATCCGGGTCAAAGCCGTCTTCCTCGCCCTCGCCTGTAAGAGGGTTGACCGGCAAAACAGCTTCTTCGGCGTCGGAGTTGTCCGATGGTTCAACAAGTCCGAGCTTTTCCATTGCTTTTTCCGCAACAAAATTGACCGGATCATCGATCCCGTTGCATTCTGCCGCAACATATCCTCCCATACCGAGGATCGCTATCAGGCCGATAGTGATGAATGTCTTCTTGAGAGTTCTGCCGCGCGATTTCTTACGCTTCCTGCTGCTGGTTTTTCTGGTTTTCTTGGTCTTACTCATAGTTTGCTTTCTTGATTATCTTTATTATCCCTGTTCTCGAGTCGTTTTGAGACTTTCTTCAGTATGCGTTCTGCGAAGTAGACTACCGCAGCTCCGACCAAAGCGCCCTCATAGAATCCAATACCGAGCGCGAGTCCGATGCATGCAGACGCCCAAAGGCCGGCTGCTGTTGTCAGCCCGGAAACGTGGTTGTCTCTTGTTACGATGATGGAACCTGCTCCGAGGAAACCCAGGCCGGATACTACCTGCGCTCCTATACGAGTCGGATCAACGGTGGTGTAGTATATCGCGGCAAATTGACCGACAGTCATGGCCAGCATCGAGCCGGTACAAACTAATATATGTGTTCTGAGACCGGCTGAAGCGCCGCGAAGGTTGCGATCATATCCGATAGCACCGCCGCATACTACAGCCAGAACCGTTCTGATCAGTATAGTGATCAGTGAAGGCTGCAGGAGCCACGGGAATTTATCGATAAGCATGTGATGATCCCCCTTATTCCTTCTGTATATTTGGATTAGATTCTATCATATAAGAGTTGATTCATATATGAATCATGACAATTATTAAGTGTTTTCGTGATATAGAAAAAGGGTTTTAGGCCCGGCGAGGAGATTGAGGTTTTCTTATTATTGCATCTATTTGCAAATATTGTGATAGAATAGAGAATAATACTGCAGCAATGAGGAAGGCGGTGTAGCAAAGATATGAGCAGCAGAATCCTTATCATAGAAGATGACGCTGATATCCGTGATGGTATCAGATTGATGCTGGAAAGCGAAGGATATGAGATAACATGCGCAGGGGGCGGAAGTGAAGGCCTGACCAAACTCGATAATGATTTTGACCTGGTCATTCTTGACGTGATGATGCCTGGTATGGACGGATTCAGAACTTGTGAGATGATACGCAGGGTATCAACTGTGCCTATACTGTTTCTGACTGCAAAATCCTCGGATTCAGATAAGGTCAAGGGCCTGAGCGCCGGCGGAGATGACTATCTGACCAAGCCTTTTTCACATTCCGAACTGGTCGGAAGGGTCAAAGCTTTGGTCCGCAGATATAGAATCTATAAGGGCAGACCTGAGAATACAGAGGACGGTATACATATAACAGAAAAGGGCGGCATTGTCATAAATGAGGACTATAATGAAGTCACTGTTGACGGCAGGGAAGTGAATCTGTCAGATATCGAATACGGGATCCTTCTTTTGCTGATGAAGAGCCCGGGCAAGATCTTTTCAGCTGAGAAGATCTATGAATCTGTATGGCATGATCCTTACCTTTATTCATCGAACAGTACGGTAATGGTGCACATCAGAAAGCTCCGTGTCAAGATCGAGAAGGATCCGCAGGAGCCTGTCCACATCAAGACCGTATGGGGCAAG
>SVCR01000006.1 GCA_015058265.1 Clostridiales bacterium | reverse complement strand
ATGGTGAGGCAGATCCATGCTCTTCTTTCCTGTTTTCGCATGATCACACCTCCTTGGTCACAGCGAGACTTGCATTTCGCCGCATGTCAGCTGCTTTAAAATACGCAAGCATCGCCCACGATGACAACATACTCGTACCTCCCGTTGATACAAACGGGAACGTTACACCAGTAAGCGGGAACAGGTCGACCGCGCCGAACACATTCAGAATGGTCTGTACCAGGAACATCGTTGCGGCTCCGCAAGCGCAGATGGTATAGAAAGTCGATCTGCCGGCGACGATGCTCATCACCGCGAAAAGTGTAAGAGTTATTATACACAGGACAAGCAGGACAGCTATTATGAAGCCCCACTCCTCCATGACGAATCCGAACACAAGGTCTGTATTGGAAGCAGCGACGTGCTTGATAGAACCGTTCCCGGCTCCGAGCCCGAGCAGACCGCCTCCGGCTCCGAAGGACATCGTCCTTGTCTGCTGATAGCCTTCGTTATCCGCATACTCCCACACATGTCCCCAGACATGGAACCGTGAGGCGATATACGGTTTGAATCTCAGGATGAGCAGTCCCATGATGCCGGCCGCTCCTCCTGTCAGTATCAGTCTTGAGAAGTTGCCGCTTCTCAGGAATGAAACTATAAGGTATGTCGCGAAGAATATCAGCGCTGTACCGAAGTCTCCCATTATCGCCAGGCATCCGAGACACAACAGCGAATATGCTGCATAAATGATAGTGCTCCGCTGTTCATACAGCTCTTCCAGGGTCCCTGCCCCTATGCATATGAACGCAAGCTTGACGATCTCCGAAGGCTGGACGGACATGCTGCCAATCCTGACCCAGTTGGTGGAACCGAATTTGGTCTCACCGAATATAAGGTTGATGGCAAGCAGCAATATCGACAGCCCGATCAGAACAGGCTTGAGCTTGCGCGTCTTCTCAAGGTCTCTCATATAGATGCACATGAATATCATTAGTCCGAGACCAAGCAGCAGCGCAATGAGTTCCTTGAATGTCGTAGCGGGATTGAACGAAGACGTGACCGCAAGGTGTATCGTCGACATGAAGAAGGCTATCATCTCCATCTCAAATCCCTTACGTCCCATTGCCTTGAAGAAAGTCACATATGCCCACATCACTACGCACAGGATCACTATGGACATAAGAGACATCACCGTTATGTCTCTGCCCATTCCGATGATCAGCTGAATGATAGTCATGAACTGGAACAGTGTGATGGCAAGGAGTATCTTCCACGGTGCAACCGGCTCCTTATCGAGGCGGCGCAGTCTCTCGTTGTTCTTGCTCTCCTCTAGACTTGCCGGAGCGACAGTACAGTGGACTCCGCCCATCACTATCTCATCTCCGGATTCCATGAGGTACTTGCGTCCCGGTTCAAGAGGATAGCCGTTGATCGCTGTCCCGTTCTTGGATCCGAGATCCTTGAATACCCATTTGTTCTCACCCTTGCGGTTGAGCAGAGCATGGCTCGCCGACATCGTTCTGAGCGGTATCGTAATATCCGATGACCTGATCCTGCCTATCACGTTCTCCCAGTGAGTGATAGGATAGTTCCCGCCGTCCTCGACGAGAAAATATCCCCATATCTCAGGTGTACATCTCGTGGAAAGCAGCGAGAAAATCGAAACGAGGAGAATATATGCCGCAAGCACGACAAACACCCACCGGAATCCGGTGGTTATGTATTTAGCTATTTCAGGATAGTTTTCTGCCAGATCCAGCAGATACGAAAGCAGATTTTCTATACCTTTTCCTCCTGTATCAAAGCCTGCCGGAAAGGCAGGCCGTGGTAATAATGTATTGATAATGCTCTATTTCCAAGAGCTCTTGAGTCCAACGATGCTGTTGAATACCTTCTCTTCATCGTTAGTAAGCTCAGAGTCAGCTATATAATATCCCTTGCGGAAGAACTGGAATCTCTCGCCCGGCTTCACATCCTTGACGCTCGGCTCTGCATAGCCCCAGGTTTCCTTAAGCGATTCAGGATCGAACTCGAGCTTGGTCTCGGTCTTGCCGGTCTCTTCATTCAGGACTTCTACTTCCTTCATCAGATATCCGTACTCTCTGATGCTGATCTTAACAGCAGTGCTTGCCTCTACGAAGTGGATGGTTCCCTTGACCTTTCTTCCCTCGAAGCCGGATCCGCTGTGTGTCTCCGGATCATATGTGCAATGAAGCGCGATGATGTTGCCGTCAGCATCCTTCTCAACGCTGTTGCATGTGATGAAATAAGCGCCCTTGAATCTTACCTCGTTGCCCGGGAAGAGTCTGAAGTACTTCTTGACAGGGACTTCCATGAAGTCGTCTCCGTCTACCCACAGCTCTCTGCCGAACGGGATCTCTCTTGTTCCCATTTCCGGAACTTTGCTGTTGTTCTCAACAGTACACATCTCGATCTTATCCTCAGGATAATTGTCGATGATGACTTTGATCGGGTTCTTGACTACATTGATAGCCGGGACCTTGAGCTGGAGATCTTCTCTGACGCACTGCTCAAGCTGCGCGATATCGATCGTCGAGTCCGCCTTGGAAACGCCGATGTCATTACAGAACTTACGGATAGCTTCAGGAGTATATCCTCTTCTGCGTACAGCTGCCAAAGTGCACAGTCTCGGATCGTCCCATCCTTCGACTTTGCCCTCTTCGACAAGCCTGCGGATGAATCTCTTGCTCATCAGCATTGTCGTGACATTCAGCGGCGCGAACTCTATCTGTCTAGGCGGATTAGGCCACCAGCCGACCTCTCTCACTACCCAATCATACAGAGGTCTGTGGTCCTCGAACTCGAGTGTGCAGATCGAGTGAGTGATGCCCTCGATAGCATCTTCGATAGGATGAGCGAAGTCATACATAGGATAGATGCACCACTTATCTCCGGTATTGTGATGAGGCGCATGAACGACTCTGTAGATGACAGGGTCTCTCATGTTGATGTTAGGGCTCGCCATGTCGATCTTAGCCCTCAGGCAGACCTCGCCGTCAGCGAACTCACCGGCTCTCATCTTCTCGAACAGCTCCAGATTCTCTTCGATCGGTCTGTTGCGGTACGGACTTTCCTTGCCCGGCTTGGTCAGAGTTCCTCTGTAATCTTTGATCTGATCAGGAGTAAGCTCACATACGAAGGCTTTGCCCTGCTTGATGAGTTCGACAGCTGCTTCATACATGGTATCGAAATAATCTGAAGCCCACAGCTTCTCATCCCACTGGAATCCAAGCCAGTTGACATCAGCCTCGATGGACTTGACGAATTCTATATCCTCTTTGGTCGGGTTGGTGTCATCATATCTCAGATTACATCTCCCGCCGTATTTCAGCGCAGTACCGAAATTCAGGCAAAGTGATTTTGCATGTCCGATATGCAGATACCCGTTAGGCTCCGGAGGAAATCTCGTTACGATCTCCTTATGTTTGCCGGTCGCAAGATCATCATCAATGATATCATGGATAAAATTACCGGCCATGTTTTTGTATTCTTCAGCTGTTGCAAATGCCATTATCCTACCCCCTAAAGCGTATTTTCTCATAGATACGAGTATTGTATCACATTGCATGCCTATCTTACAAAGTATTAACAATTAATAAGGCTGCCGGAAACGGGACGTACTGCATGATAAATGTATGCGTATATGATATTATATTAACGTAGATATTTTATTGACAATCATCAAAGTAAGAGGTGCCGCCTATGGAAACAACTGAAAGACTACCGATCTATACTGAGATCAGCAACTGCAGGGACTGCTACAAATGCGTACGTACATGTCCTGTCAAAGCTATCCAGATCAAGGACGCTCACGCAGAGATCCTGCATGACAGATGCACATTCTGCGGGACATGCGTCAAGGCATGCCCTAATGGTGTAAAGCAGATCAGGAATGACGTCGACCGCGTTTCTATGGCCTTTATGTCAAAACGCCGTGTCATAGCTTCTATAGCCCCTTCATACGTATCTGAGTTTACGGGCTATGAAGAGAACTTCATCAGAGCACTGTATAAGCTGGGCTTTGATGCTGTTTCAGAAACCGCTATCGGCGCCGCTCTTGTATCACAGGCACTGGACATGTATGTTATAGAGCACGGATCAGCCAGCTTCATCTCTACTGCTTGTCCGTCAGTAGTAGAGCTGGTCAGGAAGTACTTCCCTGAATACGTGTCAGCGCTGGCTCCGGTACCATCACCGCTGCAGGCACACAGCGCTTATCTGAGGCACTTATACGGCAATGACATCATAGTCGTATTCATAGGACCGTGCATAGCCAAGAAACTCGAAGCAGATGAGCATCCGGGCTATCCGGATATCGCCCTCACATATACAGAAGTAGAGCAATGGTTCGAGGAGGAAAATATCAATCTCGATGATATCGATACCGGTATCCCTATCGAGTTCGTTCCTGCCAAAGCCGGCAAAGCCGCGATCTATCCTATCGAAAACGGTCAGATCGAAACATCCAAGATATGGATGAACAAATTCGTCGAACAGGCAGCCCTGTCTGTCTCCGGTACGGAGCGTATCATGTCCTCCTTGAGAGGGACCCACACCGCTGATTTCCTGGAGACTCTGAACTGCGAAGGCGGCTGCATCAACGGTCCGGGAACTTCCCGTATAGATTCCGCTGTTGTACGCAAGAAAGCGGTCGCCAGCCATGTCATGACAAGACTGTCAGAGCCTAATGTATTCGACGGAGATGCTGAATTCGCGAGGGAGATCCTTCGCAAAGGCTACGGGATACTCAACGCGGAGCCTCCTGCTCCTGCCGGGATCCCTGAATTGGAATATACCGAGGACGATATCACGAAAGCGCTCCGCAGACTCGGCAAGAATGGCCCTGAAGATGAGCTCAATTGCGGCGGATGCGGATACGCTACATGCCGCGACATGGCAAAGGCTCTTATTGCAGGCATCGCAGAAGCTGAGATGTGCGTGACCAAGATGCGTAAGGACGCTGAGAGCAAGGTCGATATGCTTCTCTCAACCATACCGCACGGCGTAGTCATTGTAGACAATGAGCTGAATATTGCTGACCTGAACAAGCGATTCGTCCAGATCTTCGAAGACTATCCTGACTCATTCCTGGATGCGGAAGGCCTGAGATCATTCCGCGGCGCGCCTGTATCGATGTTCGTTCCTTTCGAAGATAAGTTCAGAGAACAGTTCTATATGAATAAGCCTGCTCAGTACAGATTCAGACACGACGGCAAGATCATGAGAGTCACATTCTTCCTTGTTGAGAGCAAGATGCTTCTCGGTGCCATGTTTGAAGATATCACCACACCGAGTGTACGCCGCGAGGCAGTCATTGAGAAGGCAGAAGATGTTATCACCAGATCGCTGAAGACAGTACAGCAGATCGCTTCGCTTCTCGGCGAGAATGCCGCAGAAACAGAGATCGTGCTCAATTCCCTGATCGAAGAATTCGACGTTCCTCAGGACTCTTCCGGAGATCATGGTCTTGTAGAAGAAAGCGCGGGTGACCAGCAATGATGAATGACATATGCATAGACATCGACTATCAGCAGCTGTACAAGCACGGTCAGCAGATAGGCGGCGATGTATTCCTGCTGGACAGAGAGCCGGGAAGCAATATCATAACAGCGACATTATCTGACGGTCTCGGCAGCGGAGTCAAAGCCAACGTTCTGGCTTCCCTTACTTCGCACATGGCGAACAAGCTGTCCTTCTCTCCGATAGATCTCAACCATTCAGCCGAGATCATCATGGATACTTTGCCTATAGACAAGGAAAAAGGGATCAGCTACGCGACATTTACGATCGCCAAAGTCATTTTTTCGAACGACAAGTCATTCATAGATGTTGATCTCATAGAATATGACAATCCGGTGAGCCTGAGATTTTCCGGATCCGATCCTGTCGATTGGGATAAGACAGCCACCAGACTTCACCGCAAGTCAGCAATCAAGAAAGAGATAGTTTACTCTTCATCTTTCAGCATGAGGTGCGATGACCGCCTGATATTCTTCAGTGACGGCGTTGCTCAGGCGGGTATTTCTCTCGGCAAAATGCCTCTCAGGGACGAGCCGAAGGTGTACGGAGGAAAACTTCCTTCCGCAAGAGAAGCTGTTCTGGCATCAATGAACAAAGGCTGGGGCGAAGAGAACGTACGAGAATTCGTTCAGAATGTCCTCAAGCGGAATCCTGACATCTCATCCAGAGATCTGACTCGTGAGATAGTCACCGAGGCTTACAAGAGAGATAATTATAAAGCGAACGACGATATCACCTGTGTGGCAGTCCATGTCAGGAAACCTCGCCGCACTCTTATCGTCACAGGCGCTCCGAGAAACCGCGAGTCTGACAAGAAGCTCAAGAGTATCATCGAAAACTATCGCGGCAATGTCATCGTCTGCGGAGGCACTACAGCCAAGATCGTTGCTCGTGAGCTGGGCAAAGCTGTCAAAGCCGACAGATCGCCATCCGGATCGCTTCCGCCTGCCAGCATCATAGAGGGGATCGATCTGGTCACCGAAGGAATGCTGACACTCTCCGCAGTATCCGACAGACTTACAAGAAAAGTCCTGCTGAAGAACATGCCTGAGGATCCGGCAAGAAGGTTCATCAAGATACTCCGTAATACTGACCAGGTGGAGTTCGTCGTAGGCACCAAGATCAACGACGAGACCGATGATCCTACCCTGGCCGCCAAGATAGGCGTCAGATTTCCTCTGATAGAGCAGATGGCGACTGCATTGAGAAACAACTACCTCAAGGAGGTCGAGATCAGCTATCTGTAGCACCGGAACTGCCGGCAGAAATGATCGATAGTAAAAACAGAGCTGTATATCCCTGACGGATATACAGCTCTTCTCTTCTATTCTATTCTCTTCTTTTCTTTTCTTGCCGATAACAGGCGTCGGTCCCGGGATCCGACCGTTATCAGATATCAGTTCTTGACAGTATCTGCGCCGGCGTCTTTCTCATAGTGAAGAAGACCGGTATCAGTCCTGCTATCAGGTTGAAGAACAGCCCTATAGCAAGCGAGATGACAGCTGTCAGAGGAGTGATCATGTACATTCCCTCGAAGAAGTCAGATATCTTGACTATATTGCTGAGCAGGTAATACATCAGTGCTATACCCGGAACAGCTGTGATCACAGTGATGACCAGGATCTCTCCCGTAAACATCCTGTAGATATCTCTCTTCTTGAGCCCGATCGCTCTCAGCGTTCCTACTTCTTTGATCCTGGACAGGAATGACGATCTCAGCATCAGGAACATCTCGACGAGTGAAACCAGGAGGATGATGCCCGCGACCAGCAGAGCCGAAGTCAGCTGGCTTCTTCTCTCATGGATGTATGCTTTCTTGTCGCGCGTATCATTGATCTTGCACTTGACTCCGTGAGCCTCGATCACTCTCTTCGCTTCATCAAGATCATCAGCATATACCGTAAACTCTTTCTGTTTACGTATAAAGTCCTGCCTGATGGTCTCATCTGCTACGTAGTAAGTGTCTTCCGAAGCGTTGTCACTCGAATAATAACCGACTACTTTGAGCTTGTGCCCCGCCATCCTGACAGGTACCGTCCTGCCGATGGCGTATTCTTCAGCGTGCTCTTTATTGATGAGGACCTCATACATGCTCTCAGGCTTCTTGCCCTTGGTTATTGCCAGTCTCGACTGAGCGAGGTTGATGCTCCTCACCTGACCGCTCTTGACCGGATCATCAGATGTATCCTCTTCCTCTTCCATCATGCCGAACTCGTAGTCCTCCTCAACATCACTGTCCGCGTTGGCCAGAATATATACCAGCTGACTGTCATCCACGAACATCGACGGAGAATGAGTGTCTGAGATACCTACGATCCTGAAGTCTTCAAGATTCCGTACACTCAGGCGGCGGCCGAGGAACTTCTCAGGATCATCGATACCTATCGATTTGCCCAGCTGTTCCTTGATGAATCTGTCACAGACGAGCTTGTCGACCACTACCTCCCTGCTGCTTTCAGGCATCGAGCCGTATATCAGGTCTTCCTCTTTCAGCACCTCTGTTTTCGCAAGAGAAACCTTGAGATAAGCATATGCGGTGCTGGTCTGGAGATAGTCGTCCATTGGGAAATTGATGCCCTTGACGGTATTGCTCGGTATTATATATGACACTTCCTCCAGCGCCTCTACAGACTGCATCAGATTGTTCGACTTCTCCGGGTTGGCGACAGTGATATAGTTACCGTTCGTCGTCCTGTAGTCCTCAGGCTGGACATCGAATATTCCTCTCGCATTACTTACAGCGAGGAAGGTGAACATTGCCGCGAAGACGAAGCCGATCATCAGGAATTTCCTGACTTTCTTGAAACCTTTGACCGTCTTCCATCCGGAACTGATGAGATTGCTGAATCTGTATATTGAAGAATATTTTGCCTTGTAGTTCTTAGGCAGATGTGCACCGTAGTCAAAGTCAGCGCCTTTGAAGAAGGTCTCATCCATTTTAGTGTAGTGGTCGTCGATCATCTCGACATTCGATGTCTCATCGACCACGTTGAGCCGCCCTCCTGTATCGATGTACAGGTTGTTGCCTCTGATGACGAAGGTTATATTAGCCTGCCTCTCCTCTTCACTGTAGACCTTGATATCTACGTCATCCTCGCTGAACTCTTTTTTGACCGGAAGATCCTTGAGGTAGATCTTGTTCTCCAGCTGATAATCGAGGAATCTGGAAGAGTCGTTGTTATACGCTTTGATGATCTTGCCGTCCTTCATCTCGGCGACATGATCAGAGTAG
This sequence comes from Clostridiales bacterium, assembly GCA_015058265.1. The sequence continues at coordinate 10,171 of SVCR01000006.1, read as the reverse complement.
AATTCAGCTATCTTCTTCTCGTGGGTAACAAGTATTACCAGCCTCTCCCTTGAGATGGACTTGATTATGTTCATGATCTCGAGGGTGTTCGCGCTGTCGAGGTTTCCTGTAGGCTCGTCGGCGATGATGATCCTAGGGTTCTTGACGATAGCTCTGGCTATCGCGACCCTCTGCCTCTGTCCTCCGGAAAGAGCGCTCGTCAGCCTGTTACGGTACTGATAGATGCCGACCTTCTCCAGGCAGTAGTTGACCCTCTCTTTGATCATCCGGGAATTCCTGATCCCTATCATCCGCAGGGCAACTGCGACATTCTCGAATACCGTCTTGTCATCCAGCAGGTTGAAGTTCTGGAATATGTATCCTATCCTGGCATTTCTGATGGTATCGATCTTCCCCGATGTAGCTTTGGTGATCTGCTGATCATCGATGAAGATATTGCCGCTGTCAACGCTGTCGAGTCCTCCAATAGCGTTCAGGAGGGTCGTCTTACCGCAGCCTGACGGTCCGAGGAGACAGACGATGCCGCGCTCCGGCAGCAGCATGGATGTGTTATCGATAACATGGATCTCGTTGGCTTTGCCCTTGTTATAGTATTTATTGACATTATCGATCTTGATCATATGCTACGCCTCCCCTCTGAATGCTTTCATAGCACTCTTAGTGAAGATCTTTCTTGAGTACCTGTTAGCTATGAGAACAGACATCACAAGAAGGACCAGAGCAAGCGCTGCATAGTCTTTGAAAGTCAGATAATGAAGTATCGACTCCAATCTGTCTATCTTGATTATCCCATGCCGTACGAGATAGACGAAAAGAAGGTCCGTCCCATAGGCAAGCGCCATCATTATGATCAGTTCCACCCTGAGGATGTTATCAGTATTCTTCTTGGTCGCTCCGAGTATCCTGAGTGTCGAGTAATAGGAATTCCTCGATCTCATGATCAGCCTTATGACTGCGTATGCTATGTAGAACAGTATGATGAATCCTATGATAAGGCGGCCGTTGGACATGAGCTTTACTATGTATTCACTGCCTCCGGTAACATCCGTCAGCGCGTTCTTCATCAGCAGCACCGAATATCCTGCGCTGCGCAGCTCTGCCTCGGTCTTATCTGAATCCGCCTCATTCACCATGAATGCGGATATCTGGTAAGGCCCCTTCTCGTAAAGATTCTTGAAATCCCTTTCATTTATAAATATCGACTCGTAGTACAGGTCAGCCTCTTCACTGCTCATTCCAAGAAGACTGCTGAAATTCTTAGTCGTCAGGATCTTGTCGATGGTGAAGGTCTGCGACGATTTGAAGAATGTATTGGAAGTCGTTACACCTACTGTTTTGCCCTCAGCTTTACCGTCCTTATAATAGTAAGCCTGATCTTCCATTATGTAAGCTTTGCCGGGCGGTACGCGAGGCGATGAATACAGCATCCTGTCGAATTCACTGCTGACCTTGGTCCCTGAATAATTGATAGTAGACTTCGACATCGTCGCCATAGCGGATGTGATCAGCTCACCGCTGACCGCGTCGCTAGCATAGACCGTTGCATACCCGTATATATCATCCTCGTTCACTTCTGAATCATCCAGTATGATCCCGCAGACTCTGATCGGCTGGTCGAACTTATAGCTCTCCATGCCGTAGATATCCTTGAGATCTATAGTTTCGCCGATGAGCGAATCACCTGCCTCTTCAGCGAGATAATATATGTCATTGTTGGTATTCGCTTTTATTACTATATCGTAATCGGACTCCGGAAGACCTCCGTAGTTGATCTCTTCCTCATTGATCATATCAGCAGGATAGATCGAAGCCTCTACGTAGTAATCCTGCAGGGTAAAGCTGACACCGCTGTCAATAAGCAGGTCGTTCTTCACGATGTTGCGTATATTGGAATTAGCAGATATCCTATCGATGTCCTCCTGAGTAAAAGCCTTCTCGTCCTGGCGTTTGACGATCATCCTGTCTGAGCTCGTATTCCTGAAATAGTCATTGTAGCCCATCAGTTCACCTTGATGCAGGCTGTTCCTTGACGTCGCGTACTGGCCTAATACAGCCGTAGCCACGAAGAAATAGACGATGAACAGGAGCATGAACTTCGCCGGGATATTGAACGTATTTCTCGCTCCCAGCCTCAGCTCGGAGGACATACGCATCTTGCGCGGCATACGCACTCTCATATCCGGCTTGTGGTTCTTATTGCCGAATCCGGAAGCCGATCTTACTGTGCTCTCTTCCTTCTCTTCGACCCTGCGGGCAAAGCTCTTATCCTCTATGATCTTGCCGTCGTGCATCGTCAGCTTGCGTGTAACGTAAGGCTCAGCCTGATCGTAGTTATGCGTGACGACAACAACCAGCTTGTCCTTGGAGACCTTATGCAAAGTCTCCCAGACGATCTCAGCTGAAGTGCTGTCGAGGTTTCCTGTAGGCTCGTCGGCTACGATGATAGGCGCGTCCTTAGCCAAAGCCCTTGCGATAGCTACTCTCTGCTTCTGACCTCCTGAAAGCCTGGATACTTTGACCTTTCTGTATTCTGTCAGACCTACGAGGTCAAGCAGATCGAGGATCCTCCTGCGGCATTCTTTCTTCTTCTTGCCGCTGAGCAGCATAACGACCTCTATATTCTGATAGACTGTATAGCTGTTTATCAGATTGAAATCCTGAAAAATATTGCCTATATAAGTCTTACGGTAGCGCTCATAATCCTCTGTGGTATATGCGGTGGTGTCTTCGCCGCACACAAACATCTCACCCTCTTCGTAAGTATCAAGTCCTGATATTACATTGAGGAGTGTGGATTTACCGCTGCCGCTCTCGCCGGTGATGGCGACGAATTCTCCCATATCAAGATCGAGATCGATCCTGGAAAAACCCATGCTGACCGCATCACCAGTCGCGTAATACTTCGATACCTTTCTTAGCTCGATAGTATGTGACAATTCAAGTATCCTCCTATTTGTAAGATGCACTCACACTTACCGCCTGCGGGACCATCGGCCCACATGTCGCGGCGCTTGACATCCATAACACCTACACGGACCAAGGCACCCGCCTATCAAGGCGCCTAACATCCATAACATCTACACAGACCAAGGTGTCCGCTTATCAAGGCGCTTGACATCCATAGCATCTACACGGGCCAAGGAACCCACTTATCAAGTCGCTTGAAGGCACCTGAGCGCATATTCCATATGATTATACCACCTTCTCGCTTACCGGAGCGCATTATTCTTAGATACTTGCTCCAATTTCAGAATAATTAATATCAATTCAAGCCAGTCCGGGTTTGTGTTAGGGGCTTGAGTTAGGGGTTTGTGTTATGAGCTTGAGTTATGAGCTTGAGTTAGGGGTTGCGTTATTAGCTTGTGTTATGGATTTGTGTTATGGATTTGTGTTATGGGCTTGAGTTAGGGGTTTGTGTTAGGGGTTATGCAGTAATGGAATTGTTATTAATTGATTTTCATATTTCTACTCGCAAAACGCGCATTCCACTCCTTTTTTCCCTCTTTTCACGCGGCCTTATGAAGTGCGGTACACCGAATAAGAGATTTTTCATAGTAATCATGATAATTCTATGAATATGAACAAATATAATCTATCTACTACATAAAACCGAGTTGCTTTTGCGTACTTATGATGGCCGCGCCACAAGAATTATGAAAATGGCTCTTCTAATCTTAGTCAACTGCATATCCCGTGCATCTTCCACATCACACCCTTCCTCGCGAAAGATCAGATATTAGCAGAAATACTGAATATAACACACTTTGCGTCTTCCACCTCACGCTCTTCCTCGCGGAAGATCAGATATTAGCAGAAATACTGAATATAACACTCTTTGCGTCTTCCACCTCACAATTCAAGGATAACACCGGGAATACCAAAATATATTGACTTCTCGAGGTACTATTCTTTTGCAAACGAATAGGCGCCGGCCAATGCCGGCGCCGTATGATCGATGTGATCTGTATGATCCGAATGATCCAGATGATCTATATGATCCGCAAGATCAGCCTGATCGGTTCTATAATCCGAATGATCCGAATGATCTATATGATCCGCAAGATCAATCTGCTCGGTTGAGACAGTGGGATTAGATCCTGTCGTTGCTTCCGAGTACGTTTACGATCTTGTGTGCTACCATTTCCTTGACTGCAGCTCTTGCAGGCTTGAGGTACTGGCGCGGATCGAAGTGATCAGGATGCTCAGCGAAGTGCTGACGGATGCAAGCTGTCATTGCAAGACGGATATCTGAATCGATGTTGATCTTGCATACTGCAGATGTTGCAGCCTGACGGAGCTGCTCTTCAGGAATGCCGATAGCATCAGGCATGTTTCCGCCGTACTGGTTGATGAGCTTTACGAATTCCTGAGGTACTGATGATGAACCATGAAGTACGATAGGGAATCCAGGCAGTCTCTTGGTTACTTCATCAAGTACGTCAAAGCGCAGTGGAGGTGGAACGAGAATGCCCTTCTCGTTTCTTGTGCACTGTTCAGGACGGAACTTGTAAGCGCCGTGGGATGTTCCGATAGCGATAGCGAGTGAGTCACAGCCTGTACGTGTAACGAACTCTTCTACCTCTTCAGGTCTTGTGTAGGAAGCCTGTCCTGCTTCTACAACTACTTCGTCCTCAACACCTTCAAGTGTTCCCAGCTCAGCCTCGACTACTACGCCGTGAGCGTGAGCATATTCTACTACCTGACGTGTTACTTCTATGTTCTCTTCGAACGGCTTTGATGACATATCGATCATTACGGAAGTGAATCCGCCATCGATGCAGCTCTTGCACAGCTCGAAGGAATCGCCGTGGTCAAGGTGAAGTGCGATAGGAATATCAGGATTCTCTTCAATAGCAGCCTCTACGAGCTTGACAAGATATGTATGGTTAGCATAAGCTCTTGCACCCTTCGATACCTGAAGGATGACCGGGCTTCTCAGTTCTCCTGCAGCCTCTGTGATACCCTGTACGATCTCCATGTTGTTTACGTTGAAAGCACCAATAGCATATCCGCCGTCATAAGCTTTCTTGAACATTTCAGTTGTTGTTACTAATGGCATTATTTACTCCCTTCTGTTCATTCTGATTATATGGAGCTATAACTTATATGCGGGCGGCATGACATATCATACCGCTCCGACTTTATTTACACTTTCCCGTCAATTATAAAATCATACATTCAAAATATCAACTGCTACTTTTTATCCGAAAACGCGTGAGGCATTACTTAATCGCTTCTTTTCTCTATGGAGCAGAGATCAGCCGTATTATTATGCGCAAAGCCGCGCCTCAGCGACTTCGCCCTTACCCATATTATGGCAAAAGCGTCTTTTTTTGATTGACGCTCCAATTAAGTAAAGGGGCTGAAAAAAACTCGAACAGGGCGTTCTTCCCACGTTCGAGTTTCTTATATCGCGATTCATCTGCTGCCCGGGATCTTCATCTATCCCGGTCATTAATCAACTGCTCAGGTTCTTCACAACCTGACAGTTACTTTTCTTCCCGCGTTTTTCTTGGTGAAATACTTCTTGTAGATCTTTACGTACTTCTTGTTGACCTTCCTGCTTCCGGCCTTGACCTTGACAGTTTTGACCTTCGAGTTCTTGAGAGAATTCTTCACAGACTTCTTACTGAGCTTCCTGGTCTTCAGTTCGACAGTTGTGACCTTCCTGTACTTCGCGAAAGTCTTAGCGCTGATTTTCCTGACCTTCTTGCCGAGAACGATCTTAGTCACATACTTGTATGATCCGCCGGCCTTCCCGACCGCCTTATCTACCGCTTTCGCGTTGACCGTCGAGGCATTGACTGTCACCGTTTTGACCTTTCGCGCCTTCGCATCCGGATCCGCCGGTACCTCTACGAAATCTTCGAACTTAGGCATGCCCCAGCCAAAGTAGTCGTCTCGCCCCTCGCTTCCGTAGTCTACGGCGATGCTCTTGAGGGTCTCTTTTGCAGCAAAGTTTCCGGCAGAAGGATCATCCATCTTGATGTAAGCGCAGCAGGCGGTGATATAAGGCGCCGCAAGGCTCGTACCGTAATCCTGCCAGTAATCAGATTCCGTGTCCTTCTTCGCAACTGTCAGATCACTGCCGGGTGCGCAGAAATCCAAAGTGCTCCCGTAGTTCGAGAAGTATGACCTTGTGTCATTATCATTGACCGGTCTGTCTTTATCTATGGATCCTACGGCGATGGTATTTGTGCTTCCTGCCGGGAAAGATCCCAGCTCATCCATATTTCCGCCCTCGTTGCCTGCAGCCGCGCAGATCACGATGTTCTTCCCTGCCGCGTAGCTGAGTTCCGAGTCCAGATCAGCTACAGCAGTCCTGATCGCATCCTCGTAATCCGGATTTTCCTTGATCCTCTCGTTGACAGGGATCGACATGGACATGTTTATCACATCCGCGCCGTTGTCTGCCGCGTATCTTACGGCAGTGCCGACATTCTGGAAGCTTACAGTCTCATCCGAGCCGAACACCTTAAGTATCATGAGCTCAACATTGCCCGGAGTGGACTCCGCGATGATCCCGGCCACCTCAGTCCCGTGACCTGTCTGATCGGAATAATTCGTGCTGTTCTGCAGGATATTCCTTGAATATGGAGATATCGTCCTTCCCGCGAACACCTCATGGTATTTGCTGATGCCGGAATCTATCACTGCTACTGTGACCTTGGTCCCGTCCTTTCCGTGCACCTTCTCGCTGCGTTTGATCTGATCATCCAGATTCATATACTCATAGCCCCAGCCTGCGGCTTCCGCTCTGAGCATCGGAAGGTCCACAACGACATCGCTCTCACCGTACTTCGCACAAAGCCTGTCATATGCCTCGCGCGTCTCTTCCACCGTATCGAAGCTGAGAAGAGTACATCCGTCGTAGCAGACACCTTTCTCCGCCCCTTCGAGTGATGAGAGTTCTTTCTTTACCTTGATCCTTCTGGTGCCGAAGATCGGGTCCTGATCATCAGCAGCTTCAGTAGCATCGATGTATTCACCTATATCAGAGGCATGTCTGATACTGCCGCTGCCTGCATCCGCGTAAGCGGGCATGATAAGCGACAGCACCAGCGCTGCTGTCATGAATATGCATATTGATCTGTGTATCTTTCTTAAGCTGTCTCTGATCATATCGAATTTGCCGCTCTCCCGTGAGCAAAGCTCCGACAAGTCCGCTTGATTGTTGCGAGCGGAGTCTGTTATCTGACTCTTACCTTCCTGCCGGCGATCTTCTTTGTGAAGATCTTCTTATACTTCTTCACGTACTTCTTATTGACCTTCTTGCTTCCGACCTTGACTCTTACCGTCTTGACCTTCGAGCTCTTGAGAGAACTCTTTGCAGACTTCTTGCTGAGCTTCTTGGTCTTCAGCTCGATGGTTGTGACCTTCTTATACTTCGCGAATGTCTTAGCGCTGACCTTCTTGACCTTCTTACCGAGAATGATCTTAGTCACATACTTCGGCGATCCGCCGGCCTTCTTGACTGCTTTGTCGACAGCCTTCGCGTTGACAGTTGCAGCATTGACGGTGACGGTCTTGACCTTTTTTGCCTTAGCGTCGGCATCGTCCTGCTGCGGCTCCTCGCTCGCCTTAACAGACTTCGAATCAGTATAAGTCATTCCCCCGAGTTCTATCGTCGCGGTACAGACTTTGTTTCCGCCTTCAGTCTTAGTGCTGATCTTAGCCTCTTCAGTCGTTGTCTTGCTGCAGTTTGTGCAGGTGAAGGTCGCCTTTGCCGCTGTGTATCCGTCAGCATCATTACCTGTCCACTCCCACACAGGAGTCTCTCCCCAGTCGTGATCTTCGACACTTTCAGCGTCAAAGTCACGGATATCCACGAGGATGTAATTAGTTACTCCCTGAGCTGCACGCTCCGCTGTTCCCGCGCCGTATACCCAGACGATACCGGCATTGGTCGAAGCAGGATCATTGTTGAGAGCATAAGGTGCCAGTTTATCTGTGAGTGCCTGCGCATCCGGAAGCTCAAGGTCAGCAGGAAGCAGTCCCATCATCTGCGAATAAGCCCAGTCGTCAACAGTCCCTGCTATGCCCGTCATCTCATCAGGATCACCGTAATCCAGGGTCGTCACTACATTGCCGCCGCCGCACTGCTCAGGCCAGTAAGGAGTGCTCATGTCCATCGCTACCGAGCCGGCCACGAGATACTTGTGCTCTCCGCTGACTGTAAATCCTTTGTCATTGATAACGATGCTGTCAGAAGGTTTCGATCTTACTATGTAGATCGGCGGTATATGGTCATTCTGATATTCGCTGAAGCTCCAAGGAACTTCGGTCACAGGGAACCCCTTGCATGGATCCTTATCGGTCTTAACCTTTAATCCCGAAGCGACCGGAGCCGGAGCCGACCCGCCGGCTGTCTGCTTTGCTGCGTCAAACGTCTTCTTGGCTTCGTTCAGATCTGAAACAGCTCCGTCGACCTCTGCCTGAGAAGCATCCGCCTTGTCGAAGATCTCCTGAGCTTTATCAATAGCCTCTTTGAGTGCCGACCTGTCGGAAACGGTCACATATTCAGTGCCGTCTTCAAGACCTGAGCCGTCCTCTGAAACAGTCGTGCCGTTCATATCCGAAGTCGCTGCGCTTATAGCAGCCTGCAGAGCTGTTTTATCTGCCTCAACGACCTCTCCCGCCTTCTTCTTGGCGTTCTCGAAAGTCTCAGCGGCAGTCTCGAGACTGGTCTTAGCCTCATCGAGCATCTTCTGATTGAGATATTTGTCCTCCCTGCCTGCTATGCTGCTTGCGCTGCTGATCGCGCTGCTGAATGCCTGCTTGTCCGCAGGAGTAACATATTCTTTGCCTTCGGCAAGGTCATTTCCTTCATCATCCTTGATGCCGTCTTCAGATACTGCAACACCCTCAATGGCTGTTTCCGCTTTTCCTATAGCCTCTGTCAGCTCAGTCTTATCAACAGATGCAGTGATCTTAGCAGTGTCGAATACTTCCTGTGCTGAACCGAGCGCGGTAACAGCGGCATCTACTTCAGCCTGATCAGCTTCATCACTGCTGATCACAGCCTTGGCGTCAGCGATCGCTGCCTTAAAGGTTTCACTTGCTTCTGTAGTTACATACTGCTTGCCGGCAAATATTTCTTTTCCGTCATCGGATGCAGGAACAGAATCCTTATCCATCTCTGCTGAGCAGATCGCTGTCTTAAGCGCGGTCTTGCTCACGGAATCCTTAGCTGCCCATACTGTTGAGCCGCTTTCATCAGTCGCAGTGAACTTTTTCTCATCGACCTTGGCCCAGAAAGCCGGACGAACTGCTCTTGCGTCTCTGGCTCTTATAGCTGTCAGACCTCCATCAGGCTGTACAGCACCTGCGTATCTGTGTCCGCCGCTCGTCTCAGTTGAGCGAAGCAGCCACTGAAGCGCCTCTTCAGACCCCGGCATGCTTGCCGTTCTCTGTGCCGGATCCGTTATGAGCGTGTCCGCTTCTTCAGCTGAAAGGAAGAGGACTTTGTCATATACATATGCGCTCCTGAATACATATTTCAAAGTTTCTTTGGTATATGTGTACTCAGGGTCAGTTGATGAAAAGTTCTGTATGTCCAGACCGTCAACATCTTTCAGTACCGCGTTCTCAAAGCCGTCGCACCATGCTGAAGCAGTTGTGTTGTTCCAGTCTGCGGCCTCATCTTTATTATCAGTGTTTCCGAAAGAAACTGTGGCATTAGGATCAGATCCGTTGCCCTTCCACAGATTTTCAGAAAGGAGCAGGACACTGTCCTCTTTCACATCTATGACGCGCCAGCGAGGTACGCCTGTATATCCTTCTGCGTCAAGCTTTCCTGCATCAACAAGATCGCCCTTCTTTACATTAGTAGAAGGTGCAGGCGGCTCCTCTGCCTTCAGTCCGATCTTTACCAGCCCTGTGTAAGCCTCTGTACCGACCTTGTCGACAGCGACATGGCTGTTCCAGGTCTCGTCATAATAGCATTTCAGAGTTACCTTAACCGGTGATTCACATGTGTAGGCATCTGAATCGGCATCGATTACGTAGTCAACGAATACATTACCTTCATCGTCTCCTTCGATCTCATCGCTTATAGCAAAGCGGTAGAAAGGGCTGTTCCCTTCATCAAGAAGATCAAAGCTCACCTCTCCGCCTTCTCCGCTGCTATCGATCTGGTCTCCTTCAGCAGGAATGTTCAGACTTTCTATCT
>SVCR01000005.1 GCA_015058265.1 Clostridiales bacterium | reverse complement strand
ATGGAGATCACCAGACTCGTCCATGAAGCAGGCGGACTCTGCTACTATGACGGAGCTAACCTGAACGCTGTAATCGGAATCGTCCGTCCTGCAGATATCGGATTCGACGTAATCCACATGAACCTGCACAAGACATTCTCGACTCCTCACGGCGGCGGCGGTCCTGGCAGCGGCCCATGCGCATACAAAGATTTCCTGGCGCCATTCGCACCTGGCCTTGTATGCAAAGACGGCAAGTATGTAAGAGCTGAGAAGTCCATCGGTAACATGACCGGCTTCTTCGGCAACTTCCTCGTAATGGTCAAGGCATATGCATACCTCCTGACAATGGGCAAGGACGTACATACTATTGCTGAGAACGCTGTACTCAACGCTAACTACATGCAGGAGAAACTCAAGGATATCTATCCGATCGCATTCGATACCACTTGCATGCATGAGTTCGTAATCGGTCTCGATCCGATCTATCGTAAGACTCACGTATCAGCTCTGGACGTTGCGAAGGCACTCCTTGACTACGGCATCCATCCACCTACAATCTACTTCCCTCTGATCGTTCACGAAGCTCTGATGATCGAGCCTACTGAGACAGAGACCAAGGAGACTCTGGATGCTGCTATCCAGGCATTCCGCGAGATCTATGACATGATCTTCAATTCACCGGAGAGCGTACAGCAGGCTCCGCAGACAACACCGGTACTCAGACTTGATGATACCAAGGCTGCCAGAGAGCCTCATCTCAGATACGAGTTCTGATATCAGAGACTCTGTTCTGAATACGATTAAAAAAACAGCGTGCACGCAGTATATGCGTACACGCTGTTTTCATTCATTTCAGTTAATTACAGCCTTGCTGCCTCCATGATCGCTTCTGCGAAGGATGGATGCGGATGGATGATGTTAGCTACTTCTTCGAGAGTCATTCCTCTTCCGATAGCTACAGCCAGCTCACCGATAAGGTCGGATGCTCTTCCGCACATAAGATGCGCACCGATAAGCTTATGGTCATCTGCTCTTGCGATCAGCTTTACGAAGCCTCTGTCAAGTCCTGCTATGATGGTCTTGCCGTTAGCTGACATAGGATACTTCTTGGATACAGCATCGATACCTGCTGCTTTGGCTTCGTCTGCGGTCATGCCTACAACTGCGATCTCAGGATCTGTGTAGATGCAGCTCGGAACGGTTCCCATATTGATCGATGCAGATTTGCCGTTCATCATCGCTACAGCGTTCCTGCCTTCTGCACTTGCAGTATGAGCGAGCTGGATGCCGCCGATGCAGTCTCCGATAGCATAAACGCTCGGGCATGCAGTCTTGTATTCATCGTCAACAATGATGAAGCCTTTGCCGTCCTTGATTCCTTCATACTTCTGAAGGAACTCTTCACTGAATACGCCGGCTGTATTAGGTCTTCTGCCTACGCACATCAGGACCTTGTCAGCCTTGACGGATATCTCTTCGCCCTTCTTGTTCGTAAGAGTAACGACGAGCTTGTCTCCGTCCTTCTCGATCTTCTTAACAGGGGAGCTTACATGTACGTCTGCGCCCTTCTTCTCGAGAGTCATCTTGATGCTGCGGCCGATCTCCTTGTCGAGAAGCGGCAGGAGTCTGTCCATTCCCTCGATAATGGTTACATGATCGCCGAGGTCAGCATAGATCGTAGCGAATTCGATTCCTATGACGCCGCCGCCGATGATGACGAATTCAGGGATCTCTTCTCCGCCCATGTTGATCAGCTCTGTGCTGTCGATAACGCCCGGCAGATCCGAACCCGGAATAGGCGGCATGGATGGCATGGATCCTGTAGCGACCATGATATTCTCAGCTGTGAAGACCTCGTCACCGATCTTTACTTCGTGCTCGGATACGATAACAGCCTGTCCTTCGAGGACATCTATTTTCTTTTTCTTGAGAAGTCCTGATATTCCGCCCCTCAGAGTATCAAGCACTTCGTCTTTTCTCTCGCCGATCCTTACGCGATTGGCCTTGAGTCCTTCTACCTCAACTCCAATCGCCGCGCCATGTGCAGCATCGCGATAGACATCGGATGAATGCATAAGAGCTTTGGTCGGGATGCATCCGCGGTTGAGACATGTTCCGCCGACACGGTCACATTCAGCTACCGCTGTCTTCATTCCGAGTTCCTGTGCATAGAATGCTGCTTCATAACCACCGGGACCTGCGCCGATGATGAGAAGATCATACTGATAATCACTCATAATTACTTTACCTTCCTGTTTAGTATTAGCAATAGGGTTTTACTTTACTATATTTATATAAGATCCCTGCCTTCCGGCCGGAATCAAATATCTAGTCTATAGAAGCAGCTATGTACTTCAACAATTCATAGGAGGTTGCCGATACTCCCTGCGGCACCTTCAGAGCCATGATCTCCGCCGCATCATATCTGCATCCTGTGAGAAGCTCTTCGAGCACCGGGAATATCTCGGTCTCCAGAGAATCAGAATACACCTTGCAGGACTTGATGTATTCGCCCTTCATCTCCAGAAGTATCTGGACTTCTCCCCATTCGAACCTGTGTATCAGCTCCCTGCTGAACGGGATCCTTGTGCCGAGCCGCCATTCCTCTGATCTGTATTTCTCGAAGAGCTCTTCCGGTATTGCCGGCAGCTCACGCTCTTCGGCGCTGCAGCCATATTCTCTTGCAGCTGCTCTTACCAGAGCATCCTGCATCGCGCTCACCATCTCCGCAACTGAAGCACCCGGCATCTTTTTCTCCAGATGCTCACGCAGATTGACCACTCGGGATCTTACGGAATCCACTCCCTTGGATCTCAGCTTGGCTGCCGAGACCGCCAGATACTTAGGCAGATCCTCAGACGAAACGTCGATCATGATCGTTCCGTGATGATAATTATATCCGCCTGAAGAATAGTACGCATGCCCGGAGAATTTCTTTCCGTCCAGAGTCAGGTCATTCCTGCCTGTCTTCATCGCATGGATACCCATCATCCTGCATGCCAGAAGGATGATCTCCGTTTGCCGTGAGATATCATACAGTCCGTCTCTTGCGGCAAAAGTGAAATTCAGATTGCCCATGTCATGATAAACAGCTCCCCCGCCTGACATCCTGCGGGCGAGATATGCCCCGTCTTCCTTGATCTGCTCAACGTTGCATTCCTTCCACGGGTTCTGATTCTTTCCGATAACTACTGTATGCGCATTCTGCCACAGGAAGAGAATGACCTCATCCTCTTCGACATTGAATGTCAGATGCTCTTCTGCGGCCAGATTTTCATACGGATCTGTATTATCAGTTCTGATGACAGTGAGCTTCATCTATTCTTCTCCATCTACAGCATCGAGTATCCCTGCTTCCAGAGCGCTCTCCTGAGTCGCATCGAGATTGTCCTGTACTTCCTCCTGCTCCTCGAGAGCCTCTTCATTCATGCCCTCATCGCCCTCAGTATCTGCATCGGTCTTATTGTCGCTCTTGTCCAGCAGAGACTTGTCGATCGGCACAGGCTTTGGCTTATCCGTTTTTTCAAAGTCCTCGTTGTAATACCTGAGGCGGCCTTCCTTGTCTACGGTGATATCTTCCATCCACTTGCATTTGATCACACCATGTCTGTAGTCCCACTCCTCGACAACATCCTCATAAACGGAATCATCATATTCACTGTATCCGTATTCCTCGGCATAATCCAGATCGTAATGAGTGATCTCAAAGTATGTGAGCGTGATATCATCTCCTTCTATTACGATATCTTCATACTTGCCGAAGATGTATCTTCCCTGAAGTGCTGCGCGCATCTCCTCTTCAGACGAAAAGGTCATTCTTGTCGAAGCAATGACAATGAAATTTATGATCATGGCAATAGCGATGACAGCCGCTATGGTCACAAAAACCGTTATGATCTTGCGGTTTCTTCTTCTGATAGCCCAGTCTTCGGCCCATGCTATGGCCTCACGCCTGTTCTGACTGATTTCATTCTTTCTTCCTGCCATGTCGGTCGCTCCCGCTATTTCTGTTTGCTGATAGTTAGCCGGCTATTACATTCTACCAACATTCCTCATATATCTCAAGAATCTCCTGATGAGTCATCTGCCTGAACGAACCGCCGGAAATGAAGCATGATCCGGCTATCTCAGGCAGCAGTTCTCTTTCCCTGTCGCCAAAGCCGAGTTCCCTCAGCGTTTCAGGAAGTCCGGCTTCCCTGATGAAGTCCGCCAGCGCGTCGATTCCCGCCAGAGCAAGAGTCTGTTCATTGTCATAGTCTTCTCTTCTTAGTCCCCAGACGTTCTCGGCAAATCTCACGAATTTCTCCAGTCCGTCCTTATATATATGCCTGTAGTATGCCGGATGGAGAACGGCAAGTCCTTCTCCGTGATTACAGCCGGTATAAGCCGAAAGCTGATGCTCCATATTATGCGCCTGGAAATCCTTAGTCTTCCCTGTCTTGATGATCCGGTTCTCGGCAAGCGAGGCAGTCCACATTATATTACTCCTCGCAGTAATATCCTGCGGATCTTTAAGCGCAGCTCTCATATCGCGGATCAGGCCCCTCATAAGACCCTCCGAAACATCATCGGCAGGATTGTCCTCGATCGGGAAGCTGAAGTATGTCTCCATGATATGCGACAGTATGTCGAACGATCCCGCGCGCATCTGCCTTATCGGCATAGTCAGAGTATATTCAGGATCCATAAGTGCGAACACCGGATTCACTTCAGGGTAATCTCTGTCGCACTTGATGCGGGTCTCCTCATTAGTAAGGACTGCGCAGCCATTGACTTCGCTTCCGGTAGCCGGCATTGTCACGATCACCCCGCAAGGTACGACCTCATGGGTCATAGGCTTTCCTTCCATCCAGAAGTCAGTCCAGGCATCACCGTCATACTTTGCCTGTACTGATACAGCTTTGCAGCAGTCCATTACTGAGCCGCCGCCTATAGCCAGTATCAGACCTACATTATTCTTTCTGGCAAGCTCCGCGCCTTCCAGCATCTTAGCAAGAGTAGGATTGGACATTATCCCCGGGAATTCTGTGATGCTCCCGCCCTTTTCTGTTCCGTAGCCCATCTCTGCCAGTACAGCCATCACGTCATCATATGACCCGTTTTTCTTAACTGAGCCGCCGCCGTAGCCGATCATAATATTAGTATCCGGTCCGGCGTATTCACTGATCAGGCTGCCCAGGTATTCTTTCACGCAGTTCTTTCCGAACCTGACTCTGGTCCTGCATTCCCAGTTGAAGCTTTCCATAACGTGATCCCCCTATTTTTCTCCATAGATTGAATCCGCCGGGTATTTATCCCGGCGGACATGAGTCTTCGTTCTGTTGATCTCTGTATTCTACAGCTTATGCTGCTTATTTCATCAGCGCACCGACGATCTTGAAAACGTCGCTTGCGTCAATTCCATCCATAAGGCCGCCGATGATGCCGATAACATCACTTGCCGATCCCTGTGATGCAGATCCGCTCTTAGCCTTAGCCTGCTTGCCCATCTGAGCCATGAGAAGAGGAGCTACGATAGCCATGATCTTGATGATCTTCTTGGTATCGATGCCGCTTTTCTTCTTAGCCTTAGCTGCAAGCTCTTCCTCCTGAGCGCCGAGAAGATGCTTTACGATCTTGCCGCCGTCTTCAGTATCTACATTGCTGAGGAACTTGCTTACATCCTTGGTGTCATCCTTTCCGTGAGATGCAAGAGCTTCGAGGAACCCTGCCTGTGTATCGACATTCTGTGCCTGTCCCTGCATTCCCTTGAGAAGCATCGGAACGATGATCTTCATTGCATCGGATGCTTCCTTCTCTGTTACTCCGGCCTGCTTGCCTACCTGTCCGAGAGCGTCACTGCTCATCAAGAGCTTCATCATGGTTTCCATATCCATAGGTCATATTCCTCCTTGTCCTCTTAACTTACGGCAATGAATACCGATTACTATTACCCTTTTATTTTACTGAGGTTCAGAATGCTCGTCAACGAGTTTCGCAATGATCACCTGACCTCTACTCCGCACTCACGCTCCATTATTTTGGCGAACGATCTGATCACCTCATGTACCAGTCCTGTGCAGAATGTCTTGCGTTCAGGATCATAGAAATCATACTCCCTGATCAGTTCCGGGCATATGCTGCTCTTGTATTCTGCAGCGACATCATCATTCAGTTCTCTGACAAGATCGATACACTTCTGAAAAGCAGGATCGCCTTTGACTGTTCTGCCGAACACTTTGCCGATAGCCATAGTTGCTCCCGCTACCGCTCCGCAGACATTACCTCCGTTGCCGAAGCCATAAGGGAAGCCTGTGGACATAGCGATGGCCTCCTCGCCGATACCGAGCTCGTAGTGTCTGTTCAGTACCTCAAGCACTGACTCCGAACACATGAAACCTGTTGTGAAATTCTCTGTCGCATCAGCGAGCATTTTCTCCAGATACACTTCCTTGACCATGATTTTCCGTCCTCCTTACAATCAGCTCAAGCTGTCAACTTCTGCGAGCGATGACCGCGCACCACTCTCCGTCATGCAAAACCTCTTCTATATTGAATCCCGCATCGCGGATCGCCTCACATACCACAGTCTCCTTGATGTCCAGAATACCGGACGAGATGAACCATCCCCCGTCTGCCGTATGCTCCGCAGCTGCCGGAGCCAGTTTGATAACCAGATCCGCCATTAGATTAGCTACTATTATATCTGCCTTGTAATCTATCCCTTCGGTGAGATCGCCGTATTGAGCCGCGATCTTGTCTGCAAGCCCGTTGCGTGAGATATTCTCATTCGCTACTCTGACTGCATCCGGGTCAATGTCTATGCCGAGGCACTCATCAGCTCCGAGCAAAGCCGCAGCGATCGCAAGTATTCCTGTCCCGCATCCGACATCCATGACCTTCGCTCCGGATCCGCAGCCATTCTCTCCGTCCAGGACCTTCTCAAGAGCCAGTATGCACATGGAAGTCGTTTCATGAAGACCGCTCCCGAATGCCATTCCGGGATCCATCTCTATTACCAGATCCCGTTCTTCCGGCTCATATTCTTCCCAGCTCGGTTTCACTACGATGCGCCTGCCGATCCTGGCAGGTTTGAAGTGCTCCTGCCATCTGTACAGCCACTCGCTGTCATCACCGGTGCTGCGGATCTCGCAGTCTGCACTGCTTCCCTTGAGTAAACGCACCGCTTCCCGCATCTGTGCCAGGCCCTCTTCATCATCAGTGAAATACAGAGTTATGACAGGTCTGTCAGGAGCCGCTTCAGCGATCTTCTCGTTGACATAATCATATCTGTATACATCCGGATGTTCAAGGATATCTCTGACATCATCCGGATCCTCTATCATCGTGCTGACGAATCCGTTGCTGATCAGCAGAGTCTGTATATCCTCGAGAGCTTCTTTATTAACAACTATTCTTAATTCCGTATACTTCATTTCACTCTAACCTGTGATCCGCGTCTGTTATAAAGCTGATCCGCGGCCGATCCCCTGTCAATCGAACAGACTCAGCTGCACATTAGCGTGCATCTTTCCCGCTGCAGGGATATTAGCTGATCTGTAGTCCTCTTTCTTCTTCAGCCTGTACTCCTTGACTCTGCCGAAGCTGACCGCTGTAGCGCCCTTGGTGAGTCTCAGCACCTGTACTCCCTGAGTGCTCTTGGTCGTCTTGGTCGGCACCTTGGAACTGTCGAACACCAGCAGCTTTCCGGTAGAACTCTGCATTGCAAAGTCCTCATCTTCTTTAATGATGAATATCCTGAGAGGCTTCGATACGCTTCCGTATGCATTGAGCAGCTTCTTCCTGTTCTGCTTGGTCTCATAAGCCGAGAACGGGAATTTCGCCACCTTGCCGTTCTCAAATCCGATCAGGACTGTCGATCCGGCATCAGATGTGCAGACCTTGATTATATTCTCGCCCTGCTCGATCTCACATATATTATTGATATAATCCGCGATATCCGAAGGCTTGGAGTCTTTGAGTTCAGACAGCTTGACCTTATATACCGCCTGTCTGTCGGTAAATACGATCAGTTCTGATGAGTTCATGCTGTCATAAACAGATACGAGTTCATCTCCCTCTTTGAACTTGATCTCAGGATCGTTTTTGAGCGATGTCAAAGCGATCTTCTTAACATAGCTGTCTCTGGTCACATATAACTTGACCGGATAATCAGCGACCGGTTCTTCCTTCACTTCAACGGTCTCGTACTCTGTCAGAATCTCCGTCCTGCGAGGTATGCCGTATTTCTTCTGGATCTCCCTCAGTGTGTTGATTATCAGCTTGTCTATTTCTTTCTCGGATCTCAGCTGTTTGTCTATGAGATCGAGATCAGCCTTCAGCTGTTCGATTGCTTTGGTCTTGTTGAGGATATAGTCCTTGTTCAGATTGCGCAGTCTGATCTCCGCGATGAACTCCGCCTGCTCCTCGGTGATCTTGAACCCCTTCATGAGGTTAGGAACTACCTCGTCATCTCTTTCAGTCTTGCGTATGATCCTTATCGCTTTATCTATATCCAGCAGCACCTTGGCAAGACCTTCGAGCAGATGCAGCTCCCTGGCTTTCTTCTCATGGTCATAGAACAGTTCTCTGACAACACAGATCCTTCTCCACTTGATCCACTCGTCGAGGATCTCGCAGACCCCCATCTGTCTCGGATGCCCGTCGATCAGGACCGTCATGTTGCAGGAGTAAGTATCCTGCAGCTTGCTCATCCTGTACAGCTTCATCATCAGAGCATCAGGGTCAACGCCTCTCTTGTAATCGATCGCCAGTCTGAACCCATGGAGACCGATCTCATTTCTGACATCGGATATCTCTGTGACTTTGCCCGCCTTGATAAGCGAAATGATTCCGTCGATTATAGCTTCGGCCGTTGTGGAATAAGGTATCTCGCTTACCTCGATGATACGGGCCTTGGTATCTACTGAGTATTTAGCCCTGAGTACGACAGAACCTCTTCCGGTCCGGTATATTTCGGACATCGTCTCAGTGTTCAGCAGAAGGAGCCCGCCTGTCGTGAAATCCGGTCCCGGCATCACTTCAGCGATATCCTTTCTCGGATGCTGTATCCTCATGATCGTTGCATCACAAAGCTCATTAAGGTTGAAGCTCGGGATAGAGGATGCCATTCCGACCGCGATACCTTCCGTAGGATTGGCGAGGATATTCGGGAATGTGACCGGCAGAAGCGTTGGCTCTTTTCTGGTCGAATCGTAGTTGTCGACAAAGTCCACGGTATTCTTCTTGATCGATCTGAAGAATTCCGCCGCAACAGGCATGAGCTTCATCTCGGTGTACCTGCTTGCCGCATATGCCATATCCCTGCTGTAGTGTTTGCCGAAGTTTCCCTTGCCGTCGATAAGCGGTGTCAGCAAAGTCTCGTTGTGCTGAGTGAGTCTGACCGCCGCTTCATATGCCGAAGCATCTCCGTGCGGATTGAGCAGCATCGTCCTGGCCGCGACATTGGCGGATTTTGTCCTGCCTCCGTTGAGCAGCCCCATCTCATACATCGTATAGAGGATCTTCCTGTGAGAAGGCTTGAGACCGTCTATCTCAGGGATCGCTCTGGATACGATGACACTCATCGCATACGGCATGAAGTTGTTCTTCAGCACCTCAGGAGCCGGAGCATCTGTTATATTCTCAATGATCGGTTTTATTTCTGTTTCAGCTTTTTTCTTTCGTGCCATTCAGTGAACTCCTAGCTGAGATCAAGGTCATTCATATACTCATGACCATGCTCTTCTATATATTCTTTGCGCGGTGCAACATCATTGCCCATGAAGAGGTCGAACCATTTTTCCATCTCTTCGGCCTCAGCCGCTGTGATCCTTATAAACCTGCGGGTACCCGGGGTGATGAATCTCGCCATCATATCCGCGTCGTTCTCTCCGAGTCCTTTCGATCTCTGTATAGTCAGCTTCTTAGGATCTTTTCCTTTGATAAGCTGATCCCTCTCAGCATCGCTGAAGGCATACAGCGTCTCAGGTTTCTTCCCCGTCCTGTCAGTGATCTCGAAGAGCGGTGTCATCGCGTAATAGAGATAGCCCTTTTCTATCAGCTGCGGGCAGAGCTTGTATATCATCGTGGTCACAAGGCATACGATGTGCGATCCGTCGACATCCATATCCGCTGTGATGATGACCTTGTTGAATTTGAGACGGCTCTCATCGAACTGCGGGATATCCTTAGGCAGCTTTTTACCTCTCACCTCTATGCCGCATCCCATGACCCTGATCAGGTCCATGATAATATCCGACCCGAAAACGCTCTGAAGCGAAGCCTTCTGTATGTTCAGGATCTTGCCTCGTATAGGCATCAGAGCCTGTGTGTTCGGATCCCTTGCAGTCAGCAGACTTCCGAGAGCAGAATCACCCTCGCAGATGAAGAGCTCTCTCTGTTCCGGATCCTTGCTGCGGCAGTCGACGAACTTCTTGACCTTGTTAGTCACATCCGTCTTCTCCATCAGCTTCTTCTTCACAGTGATCCGCTGGCTCTCAGACTGCTCTCTGCTCCTCTTGTTGATCAGCACCTGATCTATGATCTTGTCAGCTTCCGGCTTATGCTCAATAAACCATATCTGCATATTCGTCTTGATCAGATCTGTCAGAAATTCCTGTATGTATTTATTGTTGATCGCCTTCTTCGTCTGGTTCTCATAAGACGTACGAGTCGAGAATGAATTGGTGACGAGGATAAGGCTGTCCTGGATATCTCCGAAGGTCAGCTTTGCTTCCTTCGCAGTGTATCTCCCCCGCGTCTTGATCTCTTTGTCGAAAGCCGAGACCAAAGCGTTCTTCACCGCCTTATCAGGTGATCCGCCGTGCTCGAGGAACGATGAGTTATGGAAATATCTCAGGATCTGAGTTTTGTTATTGAAGCAGAATGCGATATCAGCCTTTACTGAATATTCTTCCTTATCTGCCCGGTCACGGCCTTTGCCCTCTCCTGAGAAGAGGAACGGCGTCGTCATCGCATCCTCACCGGCAAGCTCGGACACATAACCGAGTATTCCTTCCGGATAGAGATATGAAAAATCTTCACCCGACTCCTCATCATGGAGCATATATGTTATGCCCGCATTGACGATAGCCTGCTGACGCAGTATCTCCTGAAATCTCTCAAGCGGGATATCTGTTTCAGTGAATACTTCAGCATCCGGCTTCCACCTCTGAACAGTACCCGTCGGTCTTCCTCTGACCTTCTTCTTGCCGAGCTCGCCGACCGGGTCACCGTTCTCAAAATGCATCGTATACTCGAAGCCGTCTCTTACAGACGTTACATCGAACCATTCTGAAGCATACTGAGTCGCTGCTGCGCCGAGTCCGTTGAGACCAAGCGAGTAGTCATAATTCGCATCAGAATATTTGCCCCCCGCGTACAGTTCGCAGAAGCACAGCTCCCAGTTGTATCTGCCCTCAGCTTCATTCCAGTCCATCGGGACCCCTCTGCCGTGGTCCTTGACCTGGATCGATCCGTCTGTGAATCTGATGACTTCGATCCTGTCTCCGTGTCCCGTCTTGGCTTCGTCAGTAGAATTGGAAACTATCTCGAAGAAACCGTGGATGCAGCCTTCGATATCATCTGAACCGAATATTACTCCCGGACGCTTTCTAACTCTTTCCGCGCCCTTGAGCATAGAAATACTGTTATTGTCGTATTGTTTTCTTGCCATTAATTACCCCATATTCGAATGCCTGAAATATTGCAGACATGAGTAAACATGCCCTTACTCTTCAAGGGGCATCATTCTTATGTCAGTTGCGGATCTAAGATCCGCACAGCATCCCTAACTATAATACCACAACAAGTAATAAGTCCATAATGAATAATCCTTTATTTTGTTGTTTTTCTCATACTCTTCCCCATTATATTGTGTTCATTGTTATTTGCAACTGAAACGGGCAGCCTCCCGGATACTGCCGGAAAACTGCCCGTTATCCACATTATGTGATAGATCCGTACCGTGGCCTCTTAGTTGAGTACGATCTTCTTGAACTTCTTCTTGCCCTTCTGGAGTACGAGTTCTCCGTCCTTGAAGCAGTCAAGTGTTACCGCGAACTTCTTATCTGTGATCTGCTCGCCGTTGATCCTTGCACCGCCGCCCTGGATAGTTCTGTAAGCCTCGGATGTCGATGGCTCGAGTCCTGCTTCCTTAAGAAGTGCTGCGAGTCCCATTCCTTCTCCCTCGAACTTAGCCTTATCCATCTCAACTGAAGGCATGTCATCGGAAACTCCACCGCCTGCGAAGATCTGACGGCTTGTCTCGAGAGCCTGCTTAGCCTTCTCTTCGCCGTGGACAAGCTTAGTGACCTCGTAAGCAAGGATCTCCTTAGCCTCGTTGATAGCTGATCCTTCGAGTGCGGACAGTCTGTTGACCTCGCTCATAGGCAGGAATGTCAGCATTCTCAGGCACTTGTTTACGTCAGCATCAGCGACGTTTCTCCAGTACTGGAAGAAGTCATATACAGGACACTTCTTCTCATCGAGCCAGAGAGCGCCCTTAGCTGTCTTGCCCATCTTCTTGCCTTCGCTTGTAGTCAGGAGGGATACTGTAAGTCCGTAAACCTCCTTACCGCATGCCTTTCTTGTCAGGTCGACACCGGCAATGATGTTGGACCACTGGTCGTTTCCGCCGAACTGTGCCTTTAGATCGAAGTCACGAGCCATCACATAGAAGTCGTAAGCCTGGAGCAGCATGTATGAGAACTCGAAGAAGGAAAGTCCTGTGTCTCTGTCCATTCTAGACTTGAAGCAGTCAGCTCTCAGCATTGTATTTACATTGAAATGTGTACCGATCTCTCTTGCGAACTCGGTGAACTTGCAAGGTCTGATCCACTCAGCGTTGTTGACGCTTACAGCATAGCCCGGCTTAGGCTCTCTGTTCTGATGACCCGGATGGTATACACCCTCATTGCCTTCATACTTCCACTCATCATCAAAGTCGATGAATTTGTCGAAAAGCTTCTTGAACGCTCTGCAGTTCTCGTCGATCGTATTGATTGTCATTACCTGACGCATGTCGCTTCTGCCTGATGGGTCGCCGATCTCACCGGTTCCGCCGCCGAGCAGGAATACCGGAGTATGACCGTACTTCTGCATATACATCATGGTGATCATCGGAATGAAGTGACCAACATGCAGGCAGTCTGCCGTCGGGTCAAATCCTATGTAGAACTTGATCTTCTCTTTGCCCAGAAGTTCTCTCAGTGCTTCACCATTAGTAGTCTGCTCGATCAGTCCTCTCTCCATCAGGACGTCATAAACATTGGTGTGTTCACTGACACTGTCAGGAATTAAATTTTTCATCGATACTTCTCCTTCTTTGTTGTGTCTTAAAAAATCGGCTCCGCGTTGCTGCGGAGCCGGAATCAACCATCCTGTCGGTCCATAAACTGTCGCAGCACAATTATCCTTCGATCACCGAAGTATAGTCGTAATAATAGATCGCTGCTACAAGTCTGCGTGTATTCATTAAAAGAATCTCCTTTTTTGAACCGATTACAGAAAATATACCACTCAGCCCCTTATATGTCAAACCACTAAAATCAGTCATCGATGTGGTTTATTCTTTCGTATATTACTCAGGCCGGCCATTTTAGCTGCTTTCGCCAAATGGTTCCAAAGCGGTGTTACATATACAGCTTCCCGCAGATCATGATCCATACCGGAAGAGTTATCATGGACAGCAAGGTAGTGACTGCGACCGCCTCTGCCATGAGAGTGGAATTCTTATGTTCCTTGACCGCTGTTGCTACTCCCATCGCGGCGCTTGGGAAGCAAGTGCACAGCACTGTGACCAGCTTGACGACAGGATCCACCGGAAGAGGTGCCACCATCGCCATAACCAGCAGAGGAGCAATGATCAGCTTGACCAGTGAAGTGATGAGCAGATCTCTGTCCCTGAAAATCCTGCCGAAATCCGAGCTGCCCAGCTGCACTCCGACCAGGATCATGGACAACGGGATCGTGATGTCCCCCACCTCAGTGAATATGTTCATCGCGTATTCAGGAAGGCGTATCCCGGCAAACAGAAGAATGATCGAGCAAACCGTTGCCATCGTCGTTATATTGGCAAAAGGCTTCAGCATTTCTCTGACAGATCTTTTCTTCCTGCCTGTTTGTTCCCTATGATGCAGGTGCGGTATGCTCATTATGAACAGATACACATTGTTGGCGATATTCTGGATCACCACATAGTAGAACACTGTATTTCCGAATACTGCTCTGGTCACCGGAAATCCCATGAATCCGGAATTGCATCCGGTCATGGCCGAAGCTAATATGTTGCGGTCCTGCTGATCCAGATCCGTGAAGACATGGTCAGCAAACAGACTCGACAGTACAGCAACTATCACATATATAATAGTAGTAAGTACCAAAGTTATGATCGTGTTGCGATACAGCTTTTCATCGAGATCCTGTCCTGTGATCGCGCTTATCATCAGGCACGGCACAGTTATATCCATTATGAGCGCAGTGAAGTACTTCACGCATTCATCCGGGAGCGCCTTAAGCCTGTTCGCCGCGAAACCGATCCCTACATATATAAATACCACCAGCACTTTGCTGAAAATAACTAACATTCCGTTCCACCCTTCATATAATGACTCAGACCAAAGTTAATTCACATATGTGCCAAAGTCAAGCACAAACCGTGCTGTATCCCCCAACCGGCGTCTGTTATATAAAAGAGTGCTTACACTCATTTCGAGTGATAAGCACTCTTCTGTTCTATCTCTGATCAGATAGGACTTAAAGGCCTCTGAACACCTTGATATGTCTCAGGGCATTCTCATACATGCCTTGTGTCATTGCTGTATTCAATTCGAAGTATGTATGCTTACCCTCTGTTGCAAGATATTCAGATGCGAACTTAGTCACATTGTTGAAGCTAGCCGTCCCAATATTGATCTTTGCGATTCCGAGAGAGATAGCCTTGCGGAAGTCTTCGTCGGAGATCCCGCTGCCGCCATGGAGTACCAGCGGTACCCCTGCCTTGCTGTTGATCTGTTCAAGAATATCGAATGCCAGGACCGGAGCCGTCGGATAGTCTCCATGAGCGTTTCCTATTGCTACGGCGAGACACGCGATGCCTGTTCTCTCGCAGAACTCATGCGCTTTGTCAGGATTAGTGCAGAGAATACCGTGATCGGATAATCCGTCTTCACTTCCTCCGACAAGTCCGAGCTCTCCTTCAACAGAAGCCCCGTATTTATCAGCCAGTTCAACGATCCTGCGAGTTCCGGCTATGTTTTCCTCAAACGGCAGTGTAGATCCGTCATACATAACGGACGTGAAGCCGAGGTCGAGAGCCTTCTCTATCACTTCATAGGTGCTGCTGTGGTCAAAGTTGACAGCTACCGGAAGCTTCGATTCCTTTGCTGCCTGCACCATTCCCGGTCCGATCAGTTCAAGCGGTGAATATTTTAGCAGTCTCTCTGCGATCTGGATGATGACAGGCACGTCGAGCTCCTCTGCAGCGCGGAGAGCTCCGCGCACCATCTCGAGGCTGCCGACATTGAACGCGGGGATGCATGTGCCCTTTTCCCATGCATCGTCCACGAGCTGTTTCATTGTTACAAGAGCCATAAAGACCCTCCTTTGTTATTTATCAGTTGCGCAAGCGGCCATCTGTGCAATGGCCGCCTGCTTACATCTTATTATCAGTGACTAGTGCATGAAGATACTGAGAATGATGATCTCGATAACACCTACTGCCCATGCGATCGTCGAGTTGACCGACCATATAGTCAGCTGTTCCTTAGCCTCGGATACGCCGAGTGTTCTGTTAACGACCCAGAAGTATGAATCGTTGAAGTATCCGAAGAAGAGTGATCCTACGCAGCATGCTACAGCACCGAGCATCGGGCTGGAGTTAGCAGCGATGAGGATAGGAGCTGAGATACTTGCAGCTGTTGTCATAGCTACAGTACCGGAACCCTGGATGAATCTCATTGCTGTCGAGATGATCAGCGGGAGAATGATGATAGGGATAGCTGTCTGTGACAGTCCGTCTGCCATGAACTGACCAAGTCCGGAGTCCTTGATGATCTGTCCGAGAGCTCCGCCGCCGCCTGTTACGAGCATGATGATACCTGCGGAAGCCATTCCCTTCTCCATCTCCTGAAGGATCGTCTGACGGTCAAATGGTCTGCCGAGTGTAAAGATAGCGACCAGAAGACCGAGGCCTACAGCTACGATCGGCTGTCCAAGAAATACGATGACTCCCATGAAGCCTTCTGTTGCGCCGAGTGCTGTTGCGATAGTGTTGATCAGGATCAGGATGATAGGCAGGATCAGTGGCATGAAGGATTCGAGAGTTCCCGGAACACCTGTCATATCCATGTTGAATGCTGCCTCGTAATTAGGCTCCTGATACTCAGCGTCTACGATATTTCCCTCTTCATCAGGGAGTCTGTAGAACTTCTTCGACAGGAACTTCCTTGAGTAGAAGATGCAGGCAATAGTCATAGGAAGAGCAAGCACGATAGCAAGCAGGATGAACTTACCTACGTCTATACCGAAGATACCGCATACTCCGAGAGGACCCGGTGTAGGAGGTACAAGTGAGTGAGTGATTACAAGTCCGGATGCCAGTGCAACACCGAGTCCGATAACAGACTTTTTGGTTGTCTCTGACAAAGCCTTAGCGATAGGCGAGAGTACGATGAATCCCGAGTCGCAGAAGATAGGGATCGATACCAGGAATCCGGTGATAGCGAGAGCTTCTTCCTCACGACCCTTACCGAAGAGCTTGAGGAAGGTGTGCGCCATCCGTTTGGCTGCACCCGAGATCTCAAAGATCTGTCCCATCATTACACCGAAACCGATGATGATGCCTATGCTTCCTAACGTCCCGCCGAAGCCTGACGTGACTGAGTTGATAATACCGAATGTTTTACCATCATCGAGTGTGATATTCAGAAGCGGCATGCCTCCGATAGCACCGACGAGGATGGTTGTGAGGATCAGCGCCAGGAAGGCCTGAACCTTGGTCTTGAGAACAAGAACGATAAGGATCGCTATACCGATGAAAAGTGCGATCAGCATTCTGGTTCCGTCTAATCCGTTTACCATATTTAACCTCCAATACGTTATAATAGCTGTAGTTTGTATTCGCATCCGGGCATCGTAAAAGACGCCCGGACAGATATAATCTCTAAGCCCTGGTGGTTCCCGGTGATTAGCGTCTCTGTGAAACCTGCCGGGGCTTATCAATTATCTGAGTTAATGCAGTGCTCCCGTGCCTTGCGGCTGGGCACCTGCAGTTCGCTTCCTACTTAGTGAAGTAAGGAGCGTACTTGGCTGCGAGTCTTACAGACTCGATCATGCTTACAGCACCTGCGATGCCCTTGCCTGCGATATCGAATGCTGTTCCGTGGTCTACGGAAGTACGCAGGATAGGCATGCTGTTTGTGATCGCGATAGTGCGGTCAAAGTCGAGAGTCTTTGTAGCAATGTGTCCCTGATCGTGATACAGCGACAGTACCGAGTTGTATCTGCCGAGTGCCGCCTGGTGGAATACCGAGTCAGCCGGAACCGGACCCTTTACATCAAAACCTCTTGCCTGGAGCTCTTCTACTGCAGGAGCGATCTCGTTGACCTCCTCCCAGCCGAACAGTCCATGCTCTCCTGAATGAGGGTTAAGACCTGCAACAGCCATGGTTCCCTCTGTGACCCCAAGTCTTGCGAGCGCTTCTGTGCATCTCTCCACATAGTCGATGACTCTCTCTTTAGTGATCATATCGAGCATGTCGCGGAGCGATACGTGTCTTGTAAGGAAGAACACTCTCATTCCGTTGGTCTCGAACATTGTGAGCGGGTCGTTTGTGCCTGTGAGCTCAGCGAAGATCTCTGTGTGGCCTATAAAGTTGATCTCTGCAGCGCGGAGAGCTTCCTTGTTTATTGGCGCTGTTGCTACTGCGTCAGCTTTGCCGTCCATAGTGATCTGAATGCTCTTCTCGATGTATTCGAACGCAGCCTTTCCGCACATAGCGCTGACCTTGCCGTATTCGAATTTGTCCATATCGATATTGTCGAGGTCGATCATGTTGAGGACGCCTTCGCTGTAATCTCCGTCTGCAGGATCCTCAACGCAGTTGACCTTCAGATCGACGCCTGTTACTTCGATCGCCTGCTTTACGATCTTTGCATCTCCCAGAACTATGCAGTTTGCCTCTTCAAAGAGATCCTTATCTGCAATACTCTTTACTACGATTTCAGGACCTATTCCCGCAGGGTCTCCCAGGGTAACAGCAATAAGTGGTTTTTTCATCTAACACCTCCTTAATTCTGTTTAGTAATAACTTGATGTAATAGTTTCCCAACGATCAGATGAATATCTTCTCCTTGAGGTAAGTAATGCATTTATTGATAGCGTCGTTATCTCCCTGGCTGCCGCCCTTGGTGATAAGATGTACACCATCGTAAGGACCACCCAGGATAGTACCATAAGCGGCAAGAGGCAGCACCTCATCTTTGAGGTCGAGGCCGGCAGCTCCAAAGCGCTCACAGACAGAGACTGTGATGTCTCCACCCGTTGTATACAGCGCCCTGAATGTCGGCTCTGCCACGAATATGCGGTGAGCGATTTCCGCAAGAGACTTATTAATGATATCGGTCACGTCATTCATAGAGCAGCTGTATCTCTCCATGTATGGTCCGAAATCTATCCTGTTCTCAGGATAGATGCCGTCTCCGGTGACAGTAGATATCTGGTTGCGGTCGCAGTTTTCCAGTATTTCCGCCGCTACTCTGGCGATTTCCGCCTCGCGGCGTTCGTCGCTTTCGAGCAGCTCTTTAGTAGCTATCATGACATTGTACGTCCTCTGCGAAAGCCAGAGCTGTTCCATCTGAGTCCTTGCATTAGGATGTACGCTTCCCATCACTGCCAGTATCTTGCTCTTCTCCCTGCTCTTTGATGGAGTAATCAGCTTTCTGGCAAGAGTTGCGGTGAATACTCCCGGGTCTACAGCCAGCACTTTGAGCTTGCTGGTGATGCATGCATCTGCTATCAGGTCAAGGTCTTCCTGCGTTACACAGTCAATTACTATCGTGCGGTTTCCGGCAGCTGCCGCCTCCCTGATGCGGTCAGCAAGATAGTGCTTACCGTGCATCAGCTCATTGGTCGGAATGGCTGCGACACCATATTTGCTCTGCTGT
>SVCR01000182.1 GCA_015058265.1 Clostridiales bacterium | reverse complement strand
CGGTGTAGTTCTTATACTTTCATCCCATGCATGACCGAGTGGATCGATATCACGGGTGAATGTGTCTCCGCATACGCTGCAGGTGAACTCCAACGAACCTATATCAGTACATGTCGGATCCTTTGTGATAACGCCATCATCATAGTTGTGATAGCATTCGATCCAGTATTCGCTCCAGTGCTCACCGCTAAAAGCTCCTGTGAAAGTGATCTTCGCTTCATAATCATTGCACCTGACACTTTCTTCAGGATAATCGACTGTATAGTCAGTTCCCTCTTCCAGAGTTTTGCCATCGTACTTAACGATAATCGAAGGCTTATGCTCTTCTCCGTCATATACGAATTCATACTGATAAATGTACTCAGTACGATCTCTTGCACTGCTAGAGCTCATGTTTATTGTCTCAGACCTGCTGAGAGTGACCGGAATCGATCCGTATTCGGTCCTGTTAGAACGGGTCTGCAGGTAGTAAGTCTTACCCTCTATTCCATAGAAGTCAACGCTGAAATAATCATCAGCATCTTCTGCAGAGTTATAGTAGATCTCTCCTCCGTCTATGACTCTTCCGCTGCTGCGAGATCCGGCTGGTGCACTGAACGAGTACTGGCCGCTCTCTACCGGAACGAATTCATATGTAACGGTCTTCTCCAGTTGATCGATCTTTGCGGTCTTTGTTTCTCCGGCAGCGATCGTCTCACAGTCATCAGGTACTGTATCGAAATCATAAGTCGATCTGTGCAGCCTGAACTTGAGTCTTCCTGTCTCGCCGTTTATCCTCCTGATCTGCAGGTAATATGTGCCGGTCTCATACGTGTAGAAATATGCAAAATCACCACCGTTTACTCTGGTATCAGCTACCGCATCTCCAGACGAATCGATCACTCGCAGATCAGCCTTGTCTGCTCCATACAGTTCGAAATAATACGAGGTATATTCTTTCGCCTTGAATCTGTATGTCGCAGTTTCGAATGGGTTTTCGAATGCCGGGCCATATATTCCGTTTATGTCTATCAGCTCTGCGTCCGGATCCAGTTCACTATAAGATCCATCGACTTTGATGACCTTGACATTGAAGCTGCCGGTATCGCCGGCTTTCAGACCGGCCTGCAGAGTGTAAACTCCTTCAGGATCTGCATAGAATTGCAAGGCGAAATTCTTGCTTCCGTTATAGTCATCGTTCCATTCGCCGCCGCCATACTCATCTACTAAGCGTCCGGCAGTATCCTTGTCCCCGGTCGATATAAACATATATGTTCCGGCTTCTTCAGGTGAGAACTTGAAGGCAGCACTTCCTCCCGGCTCCGTGATATCTACTGCTTTCGACTCATTGAGCTGGATCATCTCAATATCTTCAGAACTGATATCGATATCATCGAAATCCGGTTTTGGCTCCAGCGATACCTTGTAAGCACCTGTGCCGATGTTCGCAAGCTTGGTCTGGAGATAATATGTCTGACCGGTTTCTACATAGAATACAAAGCTGAAGTTCTGATCACCGGACCAGTCATTCTGAGCTATCAGCATGCCTTCAGAATCAATGACACGCCCTTGTGTAACGCACTCGCCTGTCGAAGCGAATACATATTCACCTGGCCTGGAAGGAGTGAAGGAATAAGTAACGGTCTTGTTTCTGACGTCAATGTTTACATCCTTCTCATCTCCGACGTTGATCTCCTCTTCATCACCTTCCGGTTCACTATACTGATAATAATCATCCGCTTTTACAACCTTGAGGTCATAAGTGCTTGCTTCTCCGGATCTGTCAAGTATCTGGATATAGTATTCCTTGCCCTCTTCCAGATAATAATTGCGGAAAAAATCTCCGCCTTCTGTGTCTTCAGAATAGCTCCAGCCTGCTCCGTATTGCTCGTCGTTTTCCTCATCGTAGTATTCCACTCTGAGATCTTTATCCGAGCATCCTTCAGTTGAAATGGTATACTCACCGCTGGTCTCCGGGATGAACCTGAATGATTCTGTATCATACGGAGTTGTATCCTCAACAGTCTCGGTCACGCCTTCTTCAATGAGCTTGTCTTCCGGACTCAGACCGCTGAATTCAGGATAGAATTCTATAATGAATGATGAGCTTCCTGTTTCACCAAGAGGCGATATGATCTGGATGTAATATACCTCACCGGACTCTGCTTCAAGATTACAATAGAAGTTACTGCTTTCATCGTACTCGTTTCCATACGGAACGACCTCTCCGTCACGAATAAGCCTCATGTTCAGATTGAGTCTGCCGGTCGATCTGATTCTGTAATCGGTCGTTGCCGGAGCTTTGAACCTGTATGTAATGGTCTCCGTTCCGTCGCTGAAATTGATCGGTACATCTCTCTTCAGCGGAGCATCATCGCAATTCTCCGGTACATCCGCAAAGTCGACCCCTTTGGAAACCTTGACCGGAAATCTTCCTGTGCCTCTGCTGTACATTCTGGCTTGCAGATAGTAAGTCGTCCCGGCTTCAGCTTGGAATCGTGCTAAGAAGTTGCCGCTGTTGGTGTCATCGTCATAAGCGACTTGTTCGAAGCCCTGATCCGCCTCTTCAGATGCGGTAATGACTCTCCCGAGAGTATCATATGAACCCTGCGCGCTGAAATAATAGACGCCGTCGCTTTCAGGAGTGAAAGCATAAGTGACTACATCATTATCTTTAATGATCGATGCGGTCTTCTCTTCATCCAGTCCGATCTCCTCGCAGTCCTCAGGTATACCCGGGAACTTATTGTTGCTGCTCTGATACTTGGACAGGAGCACTTTATAGCCGCATCCGGCGCCGGTATCTATCTGGAGATAGTATTCTTTTCCAAGTTTGAGTTCAGTTTCATCCGTCAAAGTACTGCCGTTGGATTCAGTATTCAATTGATCGTATTCTGCTCCGGCCTCAAAAATGCAGGCACGCATCTCTCCGCCGGCAGTGGCACCGGTACCGAATCGAGTGACTGTCAGTATGTACTGTTCCCAGTTGTCTTCTCCATCCTCGTCATCTTCAGTCACAGGTTCAGGTGTGGTGATCTTATATGTCACGATCTCTGATCCGTCTTCAGTCTCACCTTCGACCTCTTCACCGATGGTAAGTTCAGGACAATCTTCCGGAGGAGTGACAAATCCGCCGCTGCTCAGTCCTTCTCTGAATTCCTCGTATCCGGTCCCGTTCTCCGGGAATTCGATGTCCGCGCCAAGATACTCAACAGCTTCTCTTACTCCTCTGAATCGGCTGAAATCTTTAGGCGCTTTTTCTGAGGTAAACACGATAGTCCTCACAGCGCATTTATCCGGATCATTTCCGAAGCATTCACTGTCTGCGGTTCTTATTCCCTCAGGAAGCGTGATCGTTTCACAGAGATGCCCGGCAAAAAAAGCACTCCAATGGATGTCCGTGGTATTGCTGTTTACCGTATAGGCATCTCCCGGCTTTGCTGTCGGATAGAAGTACAGAGTGCCGAAGTCTTTGCTGTACAGGACTCCATCCTCTGAACTGTAATCCAGATTATCACTGTCAACATTTATGGCTTCCAGTGATGAGAATCCTCTGAGGACTTCCAGATCCATAGCGTGCAGAGCTGCAGGCATATTGATCACCTCAAGATTAGGATTCGATACCTCTGCATATAGAGCATGTGTATCAGGATCCATATCCCATTCGGTCATCTCAGATGCACGCGGATAATACGCAACACTGAATCCGTTCTTCAGATGTCTGTACAGCACACCGTCAGCAGTCTTGTATGCCGTGTTATCGAAATCCTCTCCATCCGGACCGCTTATCGATTCGAGGCCTGAGAAAGAATCCAGGCCGTCTGTATCGACGTAAAGCATAGTCTCAGGGAAATGGATCTCTGTAATGTTTGCATAACTATCATCATCTGTTGTGCTGATGATAAATGCTTTGACCGGGTAATCACCGATCTCGGCAGGCACATCAAGGACATCACTGTCGCCTGTGTATCCGGTGATCCTGATCATCTTCTCGCCATCGGAATTGACATAGTCATAGACAAAGCCGTCTTCCGTGGTACCCTCATCCAATACGACGATATCCTCTGAGTCCGCGTAAGATACCATCATCCAGGCAGGATTGAACAGCATCGTAACAGACATAGCGATCGTCAAAACTATTGACAAGAGCCATCTGCGTTCAGAACACATTTCATTCTCCCTTCCATATAATAAAAAAGCAAAACCGCTTCGCACGACGGGCTCTTCAGACCGGATCGTGTCGATACATGATGAGCAGTGCGGGCAGTCAAAATATGTTGCTATAATTTTACCTTTACAAATATTAAGAATCAAACAGAATACATAAAAAAAACATCCCCGACTGTACTTGTTCGGGAATAAAAGCAGTCTAAAACG
>SVCR01000181.1 GCA_015058265.1 Clostridiales bacterium | reverse complement strand
GCTCCCAGTCCTCCGGCAGGTGTGATCATAGGTACGCCGTACTCATCCAGTTTATCTACGCAGTATTTGATAAACTGAGGTCCCTGTGAGATGACATCCATTTCCATAGATTCATCGAATCCTACAGTCATAGCTTCTATCTCACGTACCGACATTCCTCCGTATGTGAGAAAGCCTTCAAACATCGGCACAAGATCCTCCATTGAGTGGAAGAGCTCCTCATCGCGGACCATGATAGCTCCGCCGCGTGCAAAGCCGAACTTTCTGCCGGAGAAGTAGATGATGTCGAACTGATCAGCTATCTCTCTGGTGATCTCACGAACCGACCTGTCCTTGCGTTTTTCATCACGGATTTTAATGAAGTATAGGTTGTCCTGAAGAAGTGACGCATCCAGCACTGATACGATTCCGTGCTTCTTTGCGACAGCACAGGCTTCCGTGAAGCTTTCTACTGAAACTGGCTGCCCTCCGATGAGGTTTGTGCCGGCCTCGAGTCTCATGAATGCTACATTCTCAGGCCCTTCCTTCTGAATACATGCTTCAAGCTTGTCTATGTCTATATCACCCTTGAAAGGCAGGTCGCTTTGCGACTCGAGTCCCTCGTCCTTTACGAGCTCCTCAACACGGCCGCCGAGTCTTGTGATGTGAGCCTTTGTAGTTGTGAAGTGATAGTTCATGATCACGCAGCTTCCCGGCTTTACAAATCTGGTCGCGAGTATGTTCTCGCACGCCCTTCCCTGATGAGCCGGCAGGCAGTACTTTATGCCGAGTATCTCCTCAAGCTTGTCTCTCATGCGGAAGAACGATTCGCTTCCTGCATAGGCATCGTCCGGCGTCATCATTCCTGCGAGCATCTTGTCGCTCATGGCGTTTACTCCGGAATCGGTCAGCATGTCCATGAAGATGTCGCCGTTGTGGAGCTGGAATGTGTTGAATCCGGCTTCCTTCATTTTCTCAAGTCTCTGCTCTGCAGGGAGCAGCTGAAGCTGCTGCACGATCTTGACTTTGTGCATCTCCATAGGGATAGGTTCGTGATCATAGAATTTAATTGCGGGCATTGCGGTGTACCTCCTTTTAATTATCTCCGTCCCAAAACAAAATGCTCCGCAGCTGTCTGCTGCGGAGCGTCTTCTTTCATGTACAGTGTGTTACATATCTGCAGAACGTTCAGTTTATCACAGCAAAACAGCTACCTCGTCAAGGTAGTAGTAATAATAGAGTTCTGCTGCGTTTCTGAAGTTATTTCTCATTGTTTATGTAAGTTTCCTTTACATTCGTAATACAATTTAGCGCTATGGTACTACCGATTATTGTCAATTTCAACAAAGAATCGCAATGTTTTTATTATAATTCACAAATAACAAAACCGAAGAATCTGCAGTCATGCCTTGCCCTGCTCATTCGAGCAGCCCTGTTTATGCTTCGGGCATGAGTCCGCATACGGACATCCGATGCATGTATTGCCTTTCTTCTTTTCTTTATAAATGTATCTGACAGCGAAAAACAGGATCACTGCAATCGCCAATAACGCTATTACTGTGGCTGCATTCATAGTGCCCGCCTCCTTTCAAATATGGATTATAGCACAATGCGCGGCGAACTATATCGCCGCGCACCGTGCTTTAGTTAAGCAACCTTATGCAGGAAGTTTATGCTGTTGCCTTTGCGGCTTTTGAAGCCCTGTGCAGTTCGTACTGCTCGTCGAAGTGAGATCTTACTCTCTTTCCGATGAGCACGACTGCAGCTACCATGCAAGCCACTGCTATCAGACCAGGAACGAATCCTGCTGCGAAATGTCCCTCTGTGAAGAGAGTACCGAACTGGTTGATAAGGAATGCTACAGTGTAGCCTGTTCCGAGCTGGAGGCCGATAGCTCCCCAGAGCCAGCCCTTGCTCTTCATCTCTGAGTTCATAGCTCCGATAGCTGCGAAGCACGGAGGTGTGTACAGATTGAAGAAGAGATATGCAAGTGCGGTTACCGAAGTGAGTCCCATAGTCATTGCTACAGTGTTCGCTCCGCCTGTCATCTCGAGTGCGTCAACATCTATGAAGGATGTAAGTCCGTATACTACTGCGAGTGTACCGACAACATTCTCCTTTGCGATGAATCCTGTGATAGCTGCTGCAGCCAGCTGCCATACTCCGAATCCAAGAGGAATGAGGAGGATAGCAAACGGAGAAGCGATCGATGCGAGGATCGAAGTGTTCTCTGCGCCCTCTTCAATAGCGTTGAAGTGCCAGTCGAATGTCTGCATGATCTGAACTACAGTGTTGCAGATAAGGATGATAGTAGCAGCCTTGATGATGTATGCCTTAGCGCGCTCCATCATGGATTTGAACGCGAACCTGAGGCTCGGCACCTTCCACTTCGGAAGCTCCATGATGAAGAACGACTTTCTGTATTTATATCCTGTTATAGCCTTGATAAGAAGTGCGCCGAGGAAGATCAGTACCAGTCCGAAGAAGTAGCTCAGAGTGCTGACCCAGCCTGCTCCCGAGAAGAATGCGCCTGCAAAGAGTGCGATTACAGGGATCTTTGCTCCGCAAGGGATGAAGGTTGTGAGCATTGAAGTTGCTCTTCTTTCTCTCTCGTCACGGATAGTACGGCATGCCATGATGGCCGGGATACCGCAGCCTGTGCCGATAACTACAGGGATTACAGACTTTCCTGAAAGTCCTACTCTCTTGAAGATAGGGTCCATAACAGCACTTACACGAGCCATGTAGCCACAATCCTCGAGGAGTGCGATCAGGAAGTACATTACCATTACCAACGGGAGGAATCCTACTACTGCGCCTACACCGCCGACGATACCGTCAGCAAGCAGAGCAGAGAGAATTGCAGGGCTGTTCTCGAGCTGACCTGCTACCCACCCCTGGAAAGTTTCGATCCAGCCTACGAGCCAGTCTGCCACGAGAGGTCCGAGCCATGCCTGGGATACCCAGAACACGAACCACATAACAACTGCGAACACCAGAATACCTGCAATAGGGTTTGTGAGGATTCCGTCGATCTTATCCTGTGAAGTGGTCTCAGCAGAAAGAGTCTTTCTAGTCTCTACAGAAGCGACTATGTCGTTTACAAAGCTGTAACGCTTGCGGTCTTCCTTGTCTACCGCTTCTTTATCGTGCAGATTGATGTCAGCCTGCATGTACGGAGCCACCTGTGTTGTGCCTGCCAGTGAGATCGCCTTTTCGATCATCTCTGCAAGGCCCTTGCTCTCTGTGGATACTGTTTCATATACAGGGCAGTTCAGCTTTTTTGACAGCTTCGCTACATCAATCTTAGTTCCTTCTTTTTCATTGATGTCAGTCTTGTTAAGAGCGACTACCACAGGGATACCAAGCTCCAGAAGCTGTGTTGTAAAGAAGAGCGATCTGCTCAGGTTGGTAGCATCTACGATATTGACGATAGCATCAGGGTTGGATGTGCGGACATATTCACTCGTAATACCCTCCTCAGGAGTGAACGGTGACATAGAGTAGGCACCCGGAAGGTCTACAGCGATAACCTCCTTATCTCCTGCGAACTCCTTCTTCAGCTGGAACTCTTTGCTGCCAACTGTAACTCCTCCCCAGTTTCCGATCTTTTCGTTTCTGCCCGTAAGGGCATTGTACATTGTAGTCTTGCCGCTGTTCGGATTACCGGCAAAAGCAATTCTCATTTGCAATACCTCCTTGTATATATCATTTTCCTATATGAGCTAAATTATGATTGCTTTGGAAAGCAATTCATCCAGATTGTATCTGCCATCCTTTATAACGACGATGCAGCTTTTTTTCTTTTTGGAAATGAGAGTAATCGGCTCACCCGCATAGCAACCCAGTCTGAACAGGAACGAATTCATATCGTCATCATCAGTATTGATTTCTTTGATGATATAGGTCTGTCCCGGTTCAGCATCCATCAAAGTCAGGATACTGCCTGATATATCTTTCGTTTCCTCTTCAGACTTTGCGCCTGCCGAGCCATTTTTCATTGCATAAGCAAGATCCATCGTACTTCCTCC
Source organism: Clostridiales bacterium (assembly GCA_015058265.1). Next base: position 364 of record SVCR01000181.1, on the reverse strand, counting down.
TAAATTGTTAGTATAGCTTAACTATCGTTAGTTATAGCTAACTAACGCCGGTTTGTCAAGCAAATTCCGACTATTGTTATAGGAATTTCCGGACTATAAAAGCCCTGAGACTTTCGTCCCAGGGCCGTTTCTGAAGTCATTACCGATTTGTCATTCTAGTCCCAAAGTGGCTCAACTTCTTTCTCTTCCGGATCTTTCTTCAGCGCTATGTTAAGAATAATAGCAACTATAGCAGCCGGAACGATTCCGGATCCGCCGAAGATGTATCCGACAAACGGCGGCATGAGCGCCAGAACGTTTGCTGTGGATCCGAGACCATAGCCGAGTCCGAGGGATACCGCAACAATGGTTACCTCACGGTTGC
>SVCR01000180.1 GCA_015058265.1 Clostridiales bacterium | reverse complement strand
CGCAGCAGGGGTATCCGGATCCATGCCCGCTTCAAGAAGTCCTTTTGCTATAACAGGGAGAGAAGCGATCCCCATCAGGAAGATCAGAGTCCCGCCTGTTTCCTTAAGGGCTTTGAAATCTATATCATAGGTGTGATCTTTTCTCTTGTGTCCGGTGATCACATGGACGCTGGAACAGTAATCTCTGTGAGTCACCGGTATCCCTGCATATGCAGGGACTGCGAAAGCGCTTGTCACACCCGGAACGATCTCATAAGGTATCCCGTTTTCTGTCAGGAGCTCGAGTTCCTCCCCGCCTCTTCCGAAAACGAAAGGATCTCCTCCTTTGAGCCTTACGACTTTATTGCCTTCCAGAGCTTTCTCCACAAGGATCCTGTTGATCTCATCCTGCTTCAGAAAGTGGTGTTCGGATCTCTTGCCTGCGTATATTTTCTCTGCATCAGCGGGCATCATGGACAATAGACCGCTCCCGATAAGGGCATCATAAACTACTACATCTGCCTCTTCGAGCACCTTCCTGCCCTTCATCGTCATCAGTCCCGGATCTCCCGGTCCTGCTCCGACGAGCCACACCTTGCCTTTTTTACTGTGTTCTTCGTTCTTCATCTTTATATTTTAAATCTCATCTGCAGAGGAGTTTCTCTGCCAGCTTGCTTCCAAGTTCTGCCGCTTCTTCCGTGCTGCTTATCCTGCGGCTCAGGGTCTCCTTAATGACAGTCCCTGACCTGAGATCATATCTGAAGCCTCTGATATGCATCATGTCATCTTCAAGCCATGAAAAAGCCGTATCCGGTGAGCCGCAGTCTGCTCCTATAGCTTTGATATAAGCTCTCTCAGCCGCAGCACATAATTCAGAGTCTCTGCAGTTAAGTGCCTCGGCGATCATCTTCAGTACATCTTCGTCGGCTGCTCTTGCCTGGATCCCCAGGATCCCCTGACATGACGCGGGTATCATCTCATCCGGTTCGAAGTATCTGCTGATCCTGTTCTCAAGACCGAGTCTTTTCAGTCCGGCAGCAGCCATGATCAGACCGGAGTATTGGCCTTCATCAAGCTTCCTGAGTCTGGTCTCTACATTGCCTCTGACTGGCGCTGTCTCAGCTCCGGGGCAGAGTTCCCTGATCTGTATGGAGCGCCTCAGACTGGATGTCCCGATCGGTTTGGCCAGATCGATCTCGTCCTTTCCTTCCGGGAGAACAAGAACATCTCTCGGGTCCTCCCTTACAGAGAAAGCGCAAAGCGGTATCCGCTCATCAGTCATCTGCGGCAGGTCTTTAAGGCTGTGTACTGTCATATCACAGATGCCGGCAAGCAGCGCCTCGTCGAGTTCTCTGACAAAGAGACCTTTCCCGCCGATCTGATCGAGCGTCTTATCCAGTATCTTGTCACCGGTGGTCTTCATAGTTATGAGTTCAGTAACGATACCGGGATAAACCTCTTCTATCCTCTTCATCATCAGCTCAGACTGGATCACCGCCAGTCTGCTCGCCCTGCTCCCTACTATTAATTTCTTTCCGCTGTTCATCTTATTCATTGATTGTATAGTGTTATCCTGCCGGCACCTGATACTATCCGATCAGGCCCTCTCTTATGCATTCTGCCAGCTCTTTGGCAAAATAAGTCTCGTATATCGAAGCCCCTGCGCGGAATGCCGAAACTGCCATCTCGCACATCACAGCTTTCTCATCGATCCACCCGTTCGCAGCCGCGGCTTTGACCATCGCGTATTCACCACTGACGCTGTAAGTGGCTACAGGAACATCCGTCGCTTCATATACTTCTCTGATTATATCTGTATATGCTGCAGCAGGCTTGACCATTACGATATCAGCACCCTCTTCAATATCAAGAAGTGCTTCCTTGATACCTTCTCTCCTGTTGTGATAGTCCATCTGGTATGTCTTCCTGTCACCGAATGAAGGCGCAGATCCGGCAGCCTCCCTGAATGGTCCGTAGAAAGATGAAGAATACTTTACCGCATAAGACATGATCGGAGTATTGACAAAGCCGTTATCATCCAGTGCATCACGTATCGCCCTGACTCTTCCGTCCATCATATCAGAAGGAGCCACCATATCCGATCCGGCAAGGACCTGAGAAACTGCTGTTTTCTGCAGCAGCTTCAGTGTCTTGTCATTGTCGACCTCAAAGCTGTTCCCGCACTTGCACAGAGCTCCGCAGTGTCCGTGTGAGGTGTATTCACACATACACACATCAGTGATCACGAACATCTCAGGATATCTGTTCTTGATATAGCTTACAGCTCTCTGAATAATGCCGTCTTCTGCAAATGCCTGACTGCCGAATTCGTCTTTAGATTCCGGAATGCCGAACAGCATGATGCTCGATACTCCTGCCTCAAGCAATTCCTCGACCTTAGCATCTACCTTGTCGACAGTATATCTGTATTGCCCGGGAAGAGCCCGGATCTCATCGATCCTGTTCTCGCCATCCATTACGAACATAGGATATACCAGTGCTGACTCGTCTATACGAGTCTCTCTTACCATCTTCCTGAGCCCCGGTGTAGAGCGCAGTCTTCTCGGTCTGTAGATCATTTAATGTCCTCCGATTATTTATTATTATTTCTTATCGTTTCGATGACCTTGTCATAGTTTTCAGGTCTGTGCGGGAATGTGCATGCAGTACACACCTTGATAAGTCTGCCGCCCTTTTCCGTATATGACGGATCGCCCGGACAATCATCCAGATGATACATCGGACAATAGCAGAAGAGACAGTTCAGCTCTTCTATGCCTTCATGGCAGGGATAGTACCTGCAATCCCTGTTGGCAAAGAATTTATGAGAATTATTCATCTCTGTCACCTCCTTCCCTGTTTGCCCTGTACTCCTTCATCACCTCTGTGAATCTCTCTATCAGCTCAGGACACGACGGATAGTACAGGTGCGGATATCCCCAGATGTGGTCAGCTCCCGAGTGTATGCATTCCCAGCTTCTTCCGCTGCCCGGCTTGACTGCAGTTGCGTCCTCACCGTTATTGGTGCTGTCAAAGTAATGGAACTCATGACCGCGGATACTGAGTCCCCCGAGAAGATCGTCATGATCTGATTGATTCAGCTCCTGCTTCCGGTGACGTCCATCATTCTCTTTCCCGTCAGAGCCTTTGTTCTTGCCTGTGACGGTCACATATCCGAATCTTCCCAGCTTTCCGGTGTTCCGGGTCCTGCCGCTGATAACGCCGGCCATCTTGAAAACTCTGCCGGCACTGTCCTCGAGTTCATCCATCAAAGCCATGAAACCGCCGCATTCCGCGAGGCTCGGCATTCCGGATGCTATCGCAGAACGAATGGAATCCATCATTTCTTGGTTTGCTGATAATTTTTCTGCGTAAAGTTCAGGATATCCTCCCCCCAGCAGCAATCCGTCAGCATCTTCCGGTATCTTGCTGTCTCTGAGCGGTGAGAATTCTCTGATAATGACTCCCATCTTTCTCAGAAGTCTCAGATTTTCTTCGTAATAGAAGCAGAATGCTTCATCTCTTGCGACGGCTAGAACAGGTCCGTCTGTATGGACATCATCCATAAGGGTCTGATCCGGCAGCTCTCCTGCCCCGGCCATGATCTCTCTCACGGCATCCATGTCCAGATGCGCTTCGATCAGCTCGCCCGCTGCTCTGACCATGTCCCTGAGTCCCTCGATCTCATCCGGCATCATCAATCCCAGATGCCTGCTTTCGAGAACGATCTTCTTTGAATCGGGGATGCCTCCGAGCAGCCGGACATCTCTCTTTCTTGCAGCGGAGATCTTCTTTAATGTCTCTGCGATCTCCGGTTCGATGACCGAATAATAATGTTCTGAGATGCGATTGAGAACGATCCCGCCTATAAGTTCATCCGCGTCGTCAAGGATGATGCCGCGGATCAGTGACAGCATAGTCTGCCCCATTCCCTTGACATCCATGACAAGTATGATCGGCGTGTCTGTTGCTGAAGCGACATCATAGCACGATCCTCTGCCGTCCGCTCCGACTATCCCGTCATATATCCCCATGACGCCTTCGAGCACTGCTGCCTCACATTCTGACGAGGCAAGTATGTTTCTTATCTCTTCATCTGAAGAGAAGAAAGTGTCAAGATTGCTCCCGGGTACACCTATCACAGAACGGTGGAACATGGGATCAATATAATCCGGTCCGCATTTGTATGAAGCGATATCTGTTCCCTTTTCTTTAAAGAGATCCAGCAGGCCGCATGTAAGTACGGTCTTACCGCTGCCGCTCTTAGGAGCAGCTATCATCACTCTCGGCAGTTTCATCTCTTTCCTCCGATCGTGAATGAAGCGATCATTACCGGGTTGTCAGCAGTGAGAAGGTGATAATTTCCCAGCTCTCTGGCTTTGCTCACAGATACCTGCTCAGTAATGACATCA
>SVCR01000179.1 GCA_015058265.1 Clostridiales bacterium | reverse complement strand
ATGCATAATATGAAGTGGTTTGGCTCTTGCCATTCTACCCTATCAGTTCTTTGCTGATATGGCTCTTCCCGCCAGCACGATCACACTGCCAAGCAGCAGGATGCTGCCGAATATGTAGAACAGTGTGGTTCCCGGGCCGCCGGAATTCGGGAGTGGCTGACCAGGCTCGTTACCGACTACTATGGTCATTTCTCCATCTACAAGACGGACCATTCCATCGGCACTGTCGACCAGTTCGATCTCCAGGTCACCGGTCTCCTCGTCGACGACCACTCTGAATATCGGGTCACTTGACAGTTTGACATATCCTGACGGATATTCTGTCTCAACGATCTTGTATGTTCCTGGTGTAAGATCGCTGAATGTGAATACGCCGCTTTCACCGGTGTTCGGCGTTGCATGAGCAGTATTCCAGGTCGTGTCTTCCTTTTCAGGCGACAGCTGTTCGTACTTCTTGAGAACGAATGTAGCACCGTCCAGAAGATCTGATGCTTCCAGTGGTTCTTTGTTGACCTTAGACTTATCGACCTTCTTCAGAGTTACTGTGGTCTTCTTCTCTTCGTAAGTATTCACGAATCCGGTCGTCACAGTTGAACCTGCTATGACAGTCGCCGATACTTTCGAATCAGCAATTACTGTTCCGGAGCTTGTGACTGTCAGATCATAACCATTGACTGTCGCTCCACTCTCGGTGAATGTAACTACCGTTTCATCAGGGATACCGGAGAGTGTCCATGTGTACGGGTTCGTTCCCGTTGCATTCTGGACTGTAAACACCTGATCATCATAACTATTCGTGATCTTGAAGCCGGTTGGCAGTGCATCTACTCCCGAGAAGCTCTTTGTTATCGTGATGTCACCTGTCTGCGGAGTCGGAGTACCTGTAGTCGTATTAGTGATCTTGACTTTGGATATAGAACCATCGTCATTATACTCATACTCGTACTTCACATTCATGGTGTCTGCCTGAGCTGTTGCATCCTTCTCAACTATGTAGTAGTAGATAGGGTTGCCATCTGCATCCATTGTAGGCAGGTTCTGCCACTTGAATGTGCTGTTACCGGTGACAGTCTGTGTTCCGGACTCGTCTTCGCCATCAACGTCAACGATTGTCGCACCTTCTGGCAGATCCTTGAACTCGACCTTAGTGAATGGAACCTTTCCGGTAGCTTCCTCTGAAGTATTTACAGCCGGGTCGTAGAATGTTTGTATAGGGCTGCCCTGGCTGGCCGCCTTCGCAGGAGCCTTCATCATTGTACGAGTCGCAGCCTTTCTTAAGCCAGAAGCGGAATTCATAGACTGACCTGTAATGATCTGCCAATCCGGATTACCTTGGGTTTGAGATATATTCTCAAGCTGAATAGTAACATCACCGCTCTGCGCTTTGATCCATAAGAACTTATTACCCCTATCTGTGTCTGTCCCTGCTTCATTTGCATTTGTGGTTACTTTGTAAGGAGGATTCCATAATTTAATCGCATAGTAGATATCATTACCACTACTATCTTTCACCTCAAGACCACTATACGTTTTACTATAGTCGCTTCCATTTCCTTTATAACCAGTCTCAAACCCAGATAGATTCTCACTAGATCTGACCTTATTGCTGTCAACAAGGAAGAACTCACCAAAATTAGCAAAAGTATTCGATGGAACTTTTATCGTCAGGTTCATCCCTCTCGCGACGGTTCCTGTCAGTTCGACTGGGCCGGCCTGGCTGTCGCCGTCCGGATCGCTTACGCTTGCCGGTGCACCGGATACTGATGCGCTGGTTCCTTCCGGACCTACGCTGGTGCTGACTGTCCATGTGAGCAGGTTACCGTTTGCATCGAGGCGCGGGAGTTCTTTATCAGCATGCCATGCTGATGTTTCTGTTCCGTCTACAGTTCCATCGAGTTCGACTGTCTCTGTTGAGCTGCCGCTGGTGAATGTCACTGTGACTTTCGTTCCCGCATCCGGTGTTTCAGTTCCCCAGTTAACGCTGATTGGAACGGTCATGGTAGTCGGTGCTACGCTGCCGTCAACCACTACATCGGATGCTGTATCGCTGATCTTGGCTCCTGCCGGTGATGACAGTGCTACTGAAACATTGTTTGCAGCTGATGTCGCTGCGGTTGTAACCGTCCATGTGATCAGGTCGCCATTGTTGTCAAGACGATCGAGCGTCTGGTCTGCTGCCTTCCATTCAGTTCCGGAAGTCGCATCTGATGCAGTCAAAGTTACAGTCTTTGGCTCTACTCCAGACTTATCCGGTGTGAGTGTCACTGTGACTTCTGTGCCTTCAGGCGGCTCCTTATCCCAATTGACAGTAACCGGAACTGTGAGAGTCAGAGGTGCTGCGGTCGGATGCATGCTGACATTCTTATTTGCAGTTGCCGTCTCTCCGGAAGCTGCTTCCGGATCAAGAGTAACGTCAGTGATGAACTTTCCGTCTGCTTCGGCGCTGTATGTCACAGCTTCTTCATCTGCTACAGTAAAGTCCACAGTCCAGTTATTAGTCGGTCCTGCGATCTTCTCTGTCCCGTTGCATGTAACAGTGATGCTTCCCTTCTCCGGTCGCTCACTTGCAGGGACGGCAAATGTATAAGTATGCTGCGTCATATCTGCAACTTCGGCCACGAGAGGTATGGTCATCGACGTGCTTATGTCTGCGCTCTCAGTCGGGTCTACTGTTTTGACCTTGTTGCCATCCGGTGTATATGTGAAGTTATATACTCCGCCACGATCGAACTCGAATGTATGCTTCCATCCGTTCTGATTGTTCAGCCTGTAAGTTCCGGAATCAGTGCCGGTATAGGCGATATCGATATAAGCTGACTTGGTCGTTCCTGCTGTCTCCCCGGTCGTCTCTGAGATCAGACTTGCGTCGATAGTCACGCGGATCTTCCTTGATGGCTTTGCCGGATCGATCTCGCCCTCTTCAAGGTCCTTGTTACCGACAGCCTGATACAGAACCATCGTAGCGGTTCCAGGATCCATACCTTCCGGTGTAGACCATATCTTCTGGACTTCGATGTCAGTGAGCGGCTGCTCCTTATTGATAGTAGTTCCGCCTTCCTCAGGCAGCACGCCATCTATGGTGTTGAATACTTTGCCGTTCAGCTTGAAACTCTTGATCGCTCCGCTTTTCTCATCACGGACGATGTCTTCCTCAGCAACTCCTTCGATCGCCTGCTCAATGATCACATATGATTCATTCTCACCAAGCCGATCGAGGTTTTCCCATTTCGCTTCGCCGGTCACGGATGTAACTGTTTGGGTATCTGACCAGTTGAGATGGTGATCCTTGTAGTACTGAGGCTTGTCCGTCGGGTCGCTGTAAACATCGGAATAAGTGACTTCTTCGCCATCATCAGTCTCTGTCACAGTCTTCTTTCTCAGCTTGAATGTGACATTAGCTTCCCACAATGGGTTGTTCCTGCTATCAAGATCATTTCCGTAAGCATCCTGCCATTTCTTGGTCGCGACGATGCCGTGACGGTTGTAAATGTGCGACTCTGCGTCAACTCCGTCCTTGATCTTACCGATAGTCTCAGGGTCATAAGTATCACTTACTTCTGTCTCATCGCTCGCGAGCTGATGTCTGACTTCGATCGGATCAAGAGTGCACGGATCGTATGTGCCGTCCTTGAGTTCTTCGCGAACAAAGCTGTATCCTTCAGGGAGATTGTCAAGTCTCTCTGTCAGGTAGAAGTGTGTTCCGTCAAGAATGTCAGGTATTATGATGGTGTATTCCGGCGGAATACGGCTGATCGATCCACTGCTACCGGTCTCAGAGCATACAACAGGATCTGTTCCCATATCGACAGGCATGTTGGTCCAGCCATGTTCTGCATCCTTACCCGTAAGCTGATAGTAATGCAGCACTTCTCCAGGCTCAGCAGCCTTCACCAGATAGTAAGGGCCGTGGCTGTAAGGAATCAGGATATGTTTTTCATTCCCCTGATCGTCCTTCTCTGTTGTCTCCAGATATACGTGGAATTCGAATACCGGATTAGTATCCTCCTCAATATCACCGATGATGTGCTTGGTGATTTTGAGAGCCTGAGTCTTAGGGTAGTTCGTGTACAGAACGCTGCTTCGATCACGTACCGCAGCCTCCCCTGCCTCGGCTACATTATTCGTTACTACTGTCGGATCGTCATTGACATCTACATGATCCGTTTCTTCACCATTAATAGTGATCTTCTCAAGATGATACTGATCGACATCGACCTCTTTTACGTTGTACTTTATACCATCATCACTCATCTTGAATACGGCAACTTCACCCGCATTCAGATAGAAATAGCCATAATTATCCACATCGACATAGACATCGATAGGCTGACCGTCCGGGCCTTTCCTTCCCTGATAAGTGACCTTAGTGCAGACTGCTGTTCCGTCCTTCTTCTTCGCGCCCTGATAA
>SVCR01000178.1 GCA_015058265.1 Clostridiales bacterium | reverse complement strand
CGCAGGATCCCATCATAGCAGGGAATGCGCAGCTTGCGTCGAGTCCGAGGAGTACGCAGAGAGCCATGCACGGAGCATAGAGACCTACGCCGATGGACATCAGTCCGCCGAGGATGAAGTTAACAACGATAGCAACGATCAGCTTAACACCTCTGAGTCCCATTTCTGTTCCTTCAAGTTTGAAAGGTCCCCATCCCATCCATCTGCAGAACATGATGATGGAAAGGAGCATCAGTCCTACGAACAGAGCGTAACGTACGTGCTTACGGTCGAACTTGGATACGATGCCAGCCATCAGATATGAACCGAGAACGGAAGCTACGATCATTGTGATGAGTGTAAGAATATCCATGTCTACAAGACCGAAGAATGCTGCAGCCTCAACGCATACAGGAACTGTATCGCCTACGTTCAGTGTACCAGGAACGAGGATGTCGTCGCAGGACTTACCAACTTTGAACATTGTTGATGTTGGTGCGAATGATCCGATTCCGAGTGTATCGAAGAAGTTAGCGATGATTCCAGGGCCTATGAGGTTGAACCAGAAGTGCTTCTTCTGAGACTGCCAGAGTTCCTCACCACTGCATCCGAATTCTGTTTCCGGAAGTGCGCGGATCTCTTTCATCTTTCTGTACATCAGAAAGACATTGTAGACTATCCCCAAAAGGGCGATGCCAATAAGTATCCATCTAGACATAAAAAAACCTCCCAATAATTATAAAAATAAAAATAAGAAAATTGAACTATTGATTCAACACTTCTTTAAGACAGATTATAGCATTTCTTAAATCCAAGTCAATACTAATGTGACGATATTGTGAAAAACAGTGTTTACAATTTGTGGAGCGATATTGCTTAAACCAAACGGAGACATTTATAACAGACGCCGGATATCCCCCGCTCCCGGTCGAAAGGTTTGATTTATGTACTATTTATATAGTAATATTTAAACGCTTGAATATTATTGGTCCTCACATTGAGGCGAAAGGTTGAAACAAATGAAGAACCCTAACAGGACAGCAAGAGAGAACAGAAGAGCGGAGACCGGTGATTCTGCCGATACAATAGTTGTATGCTCGGGCAAGACAGGTACAGCTCTGCAGTACGCAAAATGGCTGATGGAGGCTCTGAATTGCGATGGTATGCAGTTCGATAAGAGAAACCTCGGATATGTCAGCATGTACAGAAATGTTGTATATATCGGTGCAGTGCGGAATGGAGATATCCATATGCTGAATATGCTGTGGCAGAATTACAACAATTTCGGATTGGAGGGAAGGAATCTCTTCATTTGCGGAGTAGGGATCGGAGATATAGAACGAAGATCATATTATGATTTTCTGCGCAGAAGGAATGGCTGCGAGGGCCAGGACAACATCAGCTTTTTCATACTTCCGGGAAGAGTCAGAAAGGGCAAATTGAATATACTTGATAGATCTGTGTTTAAGAACTTTGTCGAAGGCGGAGTTTATGGCTTGTATGACAGAGAAGATGCAGACATTATCATACAGAGGGCTGCAAGCAACTACGACGGCATGAGCAGGGATGCGATCACACCTGTTGTCATGAAAATAATGGAGCTGAACTAGAGAGTTCAGCTCCTGCTTTTTTTACTTTTTCAGTTGCTCTCTTGCGATGGCACGCTGCGATCTGATCTTCTTGATCTTATTACTGAACTTAACAGGGATCCAGTGGCATACTTTCTTGCATTTCTTATACATGAAATCATCGAATGTTGCTGGATCGCCTATCGTAAACTTGTCCATAGGGATAACGAAGAACTCTCTGTTCTTATAACTAATATAATAGTAATTCTCATCGTAGAAGATGGCATCTATATCTTTGTAATTCCTGCTGTATGAGATCATCTCTCCATCTCGATAGAATGCAGCATCATTCTGTGTGAACTCATATGCGAATATGGTTCCGTTCCGATAATCCTCGTCTGAATTCTTGGTGATCGCAAGCGATATATACTGGCGGAACAATCCGAGAAGGACGACCAGTGCACCTATCACCCATAAGATGATCTTAAGGGCCTGTGCTTTGACTATGAAGCCGGGCGCAAATATCAGAAGCCCGTAGAGGACCATCCTGGCGGTCACACGAGGATGGAATACGCGGTATGTAAATGTTATATAAGCCAGGAGTATGCCTGAATCACGTTGAGTAACTATCTGATAAAGGATCTCCTGGTCAGGTTTACGATTAGCGGCTTTTTCAATAGAGCTCTTCTGCGAAGCAGTGCCTGACTGTTTCTTTCTGTTATCCTGTTTCTGCTTAGCAGCTTTTGAAGAATTCTTCATAGTTGTCCTCCTGCATTGCCGATACTTCTTATCGACTCTATCTATAATATCTTATTATTAGTATCAATGAAAGAATATTGAAGCGTTTTTTTAAATGCTCTGATAGCAGCTCTGAGAATAAAAAGCCTCCCAGAGCTGTTTTTGAATGGAGCAGGGAGCAGCGGGAGGGGAAGAATGCGTAGTGTGCAAATAATTCCTTTGACTGCGGGTGCCGTTATGGTTATAATGAGTTAAACATAACTAACTAAAACGTTTTCACAGGAGAGATTCAATGGAGCGTAATACTGCATTCCTCGAGATCAAGGATCTGAAGAAGGGCTTCGGACACGGAGACACAAGGCAGGAAGTACTGCAGGGCATCAATTTTACAGCAGCAAAGGGCGAACTGTGCCTGCTTCTCGGGCCTTCCGGTTCAGGCAAATCGACTCTTCTTAATATCATTGGCGGGATAGACAGCTGCGACAGCGGTGTCATAACCATAAACGGAGATCCGCTTACATCGATGGACGAAGCAGGCCTTACACAATACAGAAGAAAGCATCTGGGATATGTCTTTCAGATGTACAATCTCATACCGAACCTGAATGTAAAGGAGAATATAGAAGTCGGGGCATACCTCTCGGATGACCCGCTGGACATCAATGAGCTTCTCAATGTCCTCGGGCTGTATGAGCATCGTCATAAATTACCGAATCAGCTTTCCGGAGGACAGCAGCAGAGAGTCTCGATCGGGAGAGCGATAATCAAGAATCCGGACATCCTGCTGTGTGACGAGCCGACCGGAGCGCTGGACTATAAAACATCTAAAGAGATCCTCAAGCTCATTGAGGATGTAAATAAGAAATACAACAATACGGTCATCATGGTAACGCATAACGAAGCGATCCGTTATATGTCAGATCATGTGATCAAGCTTAGAGACGGTATAGTCAGACATGACGATCATAATATGAACAAGATATCTGCCACCGAGCTCGACTGGTAGAAGGAGGGCGGAGCAATGAAGAAAACGGCACAGAGGGCCGTGCGTAATCCGCTTCGTACCCGTGTTTTCAAGGAGATCATAGGAGAATGGAAGAAATATGCTGTAATATTCGTCTTCCTTACAGCTATGATCGGGTTCGTCTCAGGCATGTACGTAGCGAACAATTCGATGCTGATAGCTACTGAAAGGATCAAGACAGAGCAGATCAGAGAGGACGGCCATTTCGAGCTCGACAGCAAGGCGACTGCAAAGCTCAGAAAAGGAATTGCATCCAGCAAGAAATATGATGTGAGGCCGGGGTTCATATTCGAAGCATACGAGGATGTTTCACTGGAAGATCTGAGAGGCATATCCGATCCGGACGAATACATCAGGAGGATGAATGAGAAGCTCGACAAGGCGGCTGAGAAGGCTGAGGAGGACTATGAGAATGCTGTAGGCGAATTCGAATTGGACGATCCTTTCTTCCACAGAACGCCTGTCAGGCTGTTCGAGAACTTCTGCAAGAATGCGGATGAAGATATTGACGGAAACGGAACGAGAGATTCGGGAATAAGAGTCTATAAGAACCGTGACGATATCGATCTGTACAGTGTCATGGACGGGAGACCTGCGGAAAAAGACAGCGAGATAATGATCGACCGTATGCATGCGGACAACAGAGGTATCAAGGTCGGCGATAAGATAAATATCAACGGGGAAGAGTTCGAAGTATGCGGATTGGCGGCTTTCTCCAACTACAGCACTTTGCACGAGAAGAGCACAGACATGATGTTCGATGCTCTGACTTTTGACGTTGCAATGACCACTGAGGAGGGCTGGGACAGGATAAAAGCTGAGACTAAATATGAATATGCCTGGCTTTACAGAGAAAAGCCGGCGGATGTCATCGCCGAGAAGAAGCTTGCGGATAATTTCATGAAGGCGCTGATCACACAGGCGGCATTCAACGACAATGAGGTCAAGGACTTTGTCCCGGAGTATACGAATCCGGCAATCAATTTCGCGCCGGATGATTTCGGCAGCGACAAAGCCATGGGAGGCGTGATCCTCGACATCCTGATAGTGGTGCTCGCATTCATATTCGCCATAACCGTAAGCAACACGATATCCAGGGAGGCC
>SVCR01000177.1 GCA_015058265.1 Clostridiales bacterium | reverse complement strand
AGAGGCGTAAGGCCATTCTATTCAGACAAATTCGATATAACCAAACACAAACGATACAAGGAACTCGCTGAATACAGCGACAGGAACAGCTTCGATCTTGAGAAATACCTCAAGCATGAACTGGTCATAAGACAGGATGATGAATTCGAGCTGATCGAGGTAGATACAGATGAAGCTTAGGAAAACAGGAAGGAGGTAAATGCCGGGCTGCATTAGCCCGGCGATGCGATATGGCTTTTTTCAATTCGTCAATTACGATCCTCACGACACTGGTCACGGCAATCGGAGCCGGCCTTGGTGTATGGGGTGTTATCAATCTGCTGGAAGGCTACGGCAACGATAATCCCGGTGCAAAGTCGCAGGGCATCAAGCAGCTGATGGCCGGAGGCGGGATCATTCTTATCGGTACACAGCTGGTACCGCAGCTTGCAAGTTTATTCTGACGATTATTATCAAGAAGGGAGTGACGACCAATGTTCGATTCACTATTTGAAGCGATCGAGGAATGGATGCGGACGCTTCTCAAGGATATGATCGATTCCAATCTGGCTACCATGTTTACTGATGTGAATGAGAAGACCGGCGAGATAGCGACGCAGGTCGGGCAGACCCCGCGAGGCTGGAACGCAAGCGTTTTCAGCATGATAGAGAATCTGTCCAATACTGTGATCCTGCCCATAGCCGGAATGATTATAACTTTTGTTCTCTGCTATGAGCTGATCTCGATGCTGACAGAGAAGAACAATATGCACGACATCGATACCTGGATGATCTTCAAGTATCTGTTCAAGATGATGATCGCAGTATTCATCGTCAGCCACACTTTCCAGATCACGATGGCTGTATTCGATGTCGGCCAGCATGTTGTGAATTCGGCATCGGGAGTCATCAGCCACGATACGGCAATAGACATCACATCGATGATCAAGAATATCGATGAAAGTCTCGAAGACATGGAAATCGGTGAGCTTGTAGTGCTCGCACTTGAGGCACTTCTGGTCAGCTTCGGTATGAAGATCATGTCCATAATTATCACAATAATATGCTACGGCAGGATGATAGAGATATATTGCTATACTTCGGTCGCACCGATTCCGTTTGCTACATTCGGGAACCGGGAGTGGGGTCAGATCGGCAATAACTATCTCAAAGGACTCTTCGCCCTGGCATTTCAGGCATTCCTGATGATGGTCTGCGTTGGGATATACAGCGTGCTTGTATCGACGATACATACGTCAGATGATCTGCATTCAGCACTATTCGGCGTATGCGCATACACAGTGCTGCTGTGCTACACGCTGCTCAAGACATTCAGTCTGAGCAAGTCCATATTCGGAGCGCATTAGGAGGTGTCAGATGAAGAAATACAATTATGTACCAATACCCAAGGACCTGAGCAAGATAAAACGCAAGGTGGCATTCGGGCTGACCAAGAGACAGCTCATATGCTTCAGCATTGCAGCAGTCATAGGGCTGCCTTTTTATTTTGTCGCAAGGAAGCTGGTCGGCAACAGCAATGCAGCGACTGCCATGGTGCTGGTGATGCTGCCAGCGTTCCTGTTCGCGATGTATGAGAAGGACGGGCTGCCGCTTGAGAAGGTCCTGAAGAACTATATCAACGTGCATTATCTGAGACCGCAGGTAAGAGTATATGACATGACTCGTACAGGTGCAGCGATCAAAGCCTACGAAGAAGAGAAGAAAGGTCCTGCCGGAGTACCCGAAGCTGAGATAAAGGATGATACCGGTGCTGCCGTTACTTCTGCAAAGAAAGCGGCAGTAAATGCCAAAATTAGGATGTCAAGAAAGGAGCGAAGGCGCGCAGCTAAGGAGACAAAGAAACAGGCGAAAAAGGACGCCGAGCGGGCAAAGAATATCAAGGCCATGCATACAGCGAGGTTCGGCAAGAACAAGGGCAAGACAATGAGCACTCAGGACTCCATCCCATATAAGGAGATGTGCTCAGATGGCATTTGCAGGGTTGCTGACGGCATATATTCCAAGACTGTCAGGTTTTACGATGTCAATTATCAGCTGGCTCAGAGTGAGGATCAGCGTGTCATATTCAACAGCTGGTGTGATTTCCTGAATTACTTCGATGAAACGATCCGGTTTCAGATATCTTTCATCAATCATAAGGGAGGCCTGAAGGAATTCGAAAGGATCATAGATATCAAACCGCAAAAGGACAAATATGATGACATCCGCATGGAGTATGACCGAATGCTCAAGAAGCAGCTCGCAAAAGGCAACAATGGTCTGCTGAAAACCAAGTACATCACATTCTCGATCGAAGCCAAGAATATCAAGGAAGCCAGACCAAAGCTCGAGCGGATCGAGGCTGATATCATTAACAACTTCAAAGTGTTCGGCGTTAAGGCATATCCGCTTAACGGCGCTGAAAGACTTAAGACCATGTATGAGACGCTCAATCCGCAAGAGACGATCCCGTTTACTTTCTCCTATGAGGAGATGCGTAAGCGCGGGCTGATCACCAAGGACTATATCGCTCCTACAAGCTTTACCTTCAGCAACGGCAAATACTTCCGTATGGGCAAAGTGCTGGGAACGGTGTCATATATGAACATCATAGCGTCTGACATCCGCGATGAGTTCCTGATGAACCTGCTGGATACTGACGAGAATCAGGTCATCAATATGCATATCAGGTCAATAGAGCAGGGAGAGGCGATCAAGTCTCTGAAGCAGACGATGACTGACATCAATTCTATGAAGATCGATGAGCAGAAGCGAGCTCTTCGCAGCGGTTATGACATGGATATCCTGCCGGCTGATCTGATGACCTTCGGAGACGAGGCCAGGAAGCAGCTTGGAGATCTGCAGTCAAGGAACGAGAGGATGTTCTACATCACCATCATATTCCTGCATACGGCGGAGACCATGCAGAAGCTCGAGAATCTGATGCTGCCGACCCTCGGTCAGGCAACACAGAATAACTGCCCATTGGTGAAGCTCGACAATCTGCAGGAAGAGGGGCTGATGAGCAGCCTGATGCTGGGACAGAACCTGCTGTCAATAAAGCGCACGCTGACAACAACTGCAACGGCTATATTCGTTCCGTTTACTACGCAGGAGCTGTTCATGGAGGGTGAGTCACTGTACTACGGACTGAATGCGCTGTCCAACAACATGATCATGGTGGACCGCAAGCAGCTCAAGAACCCTAACGGACTTATTCTCGGTACTCCTGGTTCCGGCAAGTCATTTACGGCAAAGCGCGAGATAACTAACGCGTTCTTCGTGACTAAGGATGACATCATCATATGCGATCCGGAGGCTGAGTATTATCCGCTTGTGAAGGCTCTTGGAGGCCAGGTCATACACATATCTTCTACCAGCAAGGATTACATCAATCCGATGGATATCAATCTTGACTACTCAGACGATGATAATCCGCTGGGCTTCAAGTCAGACTTCATACTGTCGCTCTGTGAGCTCATTATGGGCAGCAGGCATGGTATAGAGGCTGAAGAGAGATCTGTAATTGACCGCTGCCTGCCGATCGTGTATCAGAAGTACTTCGAGGATCCGAGGCCGGAGAACATGCCTGTACTGGGAGACCTCTACGATATCCTGAAACAGCAGCCTGAACCGCAGGCTCATCGTATAGCCACGGCGCTCGAGATCTATGTCAACGGATCACTTAAGGTGTTTAACCACCAGACCAATGTGAGGCTGGACAATCGTATTGTTTGCTTCGACATCAAAGATCTCGGTAAGCAGCTCAAAAAGCTGGGAATGCTGATTGTTCAGGATCAGGTTTGGAACCGGGTGACCATCAACAGATACTCACACAAATCGACCAGATACTACATAGATGAGTTCCACCTGCTCCTCAAAGAAGAGCAGACAGCGGCCTATTCGGTTGAGATATGGAAGAGGTTCCGTAAGTGGGGAGGCATACCGACAGCTATAACACAGAATATCAAGGACCTGCTTGCATCCAGGGAGATAGAGAATATCTTTGAGGATTCGGATTTCATAATAATGCTCAATCAGGCCGCCGGTGACAGACAGATACTGGCGAAGCAACTCAACATCAGCGACACCCAGCTGTCATATGTCACCAACAGCGGTGAAGGCGAAGGACTCATATTTTATGGCAATATCATCATTCCGTTCAGAGACCGCTTTGATAAGAATACTAAGCTCTATGAACTGATGACGACCAAGTTCTCAGACAGACCGTCGGATAATGCAGGGGCAGTGAAAACCCAGCCCAGGCCTGTGACTGTGCTGAAAGCAGGCTTCGACACACCAATGCTGAAGGACGAGGGAACGACGGGCAAGCACGACATTAAAATGATCAAGGAACCAGATGTCAGGATCGCTTCTAAGCGCAGAAAGGAGTGAGCCTATGGATAGGAGGCGGACATTAGCTGTAGTTGCAGC
>SVCR01000004.1 GCA_015058265.1 Clostridiales bacterium | reverse complement strand
GCCGGGTACTCAGCTGACAATGAGAACATTCCATACAGGCGGTGTTGCCGGATCCGATATCACACAGGGTCTTCCGCGCGTTGAGGAGCTTTTCGAAGCGCGTAAGCCTAAGGGTCTCGCTGAGATCTGCGAGGGCGACGGCATCGTAACAGAGATCTCGCCTAGAGAAGATAATAAGACCGATGTTATCGTAAGAGAAGAAGGCGGCGAGAGGAATTACGTAATTCCGTTCGGTGCGAGGATCAATGTAGAAGTCGGCCAGACGGTCAAAGCCGGTGACCAGATCACCAGAGGTCCGCTGGATCCGCACGACATCATGAGACTCAACGGAGTTCAGGGAGTTTATGAATATCTCCTGAGAGAAGTCCAGAGAGTATACAAGATGCAGGGTGTAGATATCAACGACAAGCACATTGAGATCATCGTAAGCCAGATGCTCTCCAAGTACAAGGTCGAAAAGCCTGGAGATACAGGACTCCTGCCGGGAGGCCAGTACTCGAGACGCGAGATAGAAGAAGCTAACGCTAAGGTAGAGGCAGAAGGCGGAGAACCTGCAGTTGCCAACAGACAGCTGCTGGGTATCACTAAGGCTGCTCTTGCTACAGCTTCGTTCCTGTCAGCAGCATCGTTCCAGGAGACAACAAGAGTTCTTACAGACGCGTCGATCAAGGGCAAGACTGACAGACTCGAAGGTCTCAAGGAAAACGTCATGATAGGAAAACTCATTCCGGCCGGAACAGGAATGAAGAGATACAGCGGTATCGAAGTAGATTACGGTGAGAATGACTGGGTTATGAACGGAACTGCTAATATCGATTCTGTTCAGGCAGAAACTTCTGAATCAGAGGATTCTTTCCAGATGCCTGCAAATGCAGTAGCTGAAGATGATACAGAAGAAGAACCACCTGTAGTCTATGGTGAGAAGTATATTCCTGAATAAAAGCAAAAATATACTGGCAAAGCATTGACAATTCAATGCTTTGCCAGTAAAATTATGGGGTTCGAGACTCTATTTGAGTGCTCGGAACTATAATAAAAAAATTTTTTAAGAAAGGAGAAAAGAATGCCTACAATTAACCAGTTAGTACGTCAGGGAAGACAGAGCACAGTTAAGAAGTCTACAGCTCCTGCACTTGGTAAGAACATGAACACACTTCGCAAGACTCTTACCAACGTTAACTCCCCTCAGAAGAGAGGCGTATGCGTAGCAGTTAAGACTGTAACTCCTAAGAAGCCGAATTCAGCCCTGAGAAAGGTTGCCAGAGTTCGTCTGACCAACGGAATGGAAGTAACAGCTTACATCCCTGGTATCGGACACAATCTTCAGGAGCACAGTGTAGTTCTTGTAAGAGGCGGCAGAGTTAAGGACCTCCCTGGTGTAAGATATCACATCATCAGAGGAACACTCGACGCATCCGGCGTAGCCAATCGTGGACAGGGCCGTTCGAAATACGGTGCTAAGAGACCTAAAGTCAAGAAGTAAGATCCGCATAGGACAGACGGCTTGACCGTAAGGAAAAAGGGAAAGAAAACAATAATACTAAAAAGTACGATGGCATTCTTTATTTAACAATATAATAGAGAGCGCCGCGGGGACTGCTGTGTGAGTAAGATGACGGTATCAATCATCCGAAGAAAATCACATCTGCAGCCAACGAGTACCGACTTAATTCCAAAAGGAGGGAAGAGAAGTGCCAAGAAAAGGTAACACACCTAAGAGAGAAGTTCTTCCTGATCCTGTATACGGCAGCGTAGTAGTTGCCAAGCTGATCAACAGCATCATGCTCGATGGAAAGAAGGGCGTTGCCCAGACTATCGTTTATGACGCATTCGATAAGATCAGAGAAAAAACAGGGGAAGAACCTCTTGACGTTTTTGAGAAGGCAATGAACAACATCATGCCTGTACTCGAAGTTAAAGCTAGAAGAATCGGTGGTGCGAACTATCAGGTTCCTATCGAAGTAAGACCTGAGAGAAGACAGACTCTGGCTCTCAGATGGCTGACAAGATTCACAAGACTCAGAAGTGAGAGAAAGATGTCAGACAGACTCGCAGGAGAACTGATGGATGCTGCTAACAATACAGGTGCTTCCGTAAAGAGAAAGGAAGATACCCACAAGATGGCAGAGGCCAACAAGGCATTCGCACACTTCAGATTCTAATCCGGGGCGGATAACTATATGCAGATTACTATGTATTTAGGCAGATAGAAAGGAGGAAATAATGGGAAGAGCATTTGAGCTTGAGCATACCAGGAACATTGGTATAATGGCACACATCGATGCCGGAAAGACAACTACTACTGAAAGGATCCTATTCTACACAGGCAGGACCCACAAGCTTGGAGAAACCCACGAAGGCGCTGCCACTATGGACTGGATGGCGCAGGAGCAGGAACGCGGAATCACCATTACTTCCGCCGCTACTACCGCTCAGTGGAAGAACACAAGAATCAATATCATCGACACACCGGGACACGTGGACTTTACCGTTGAGGTAGAGAGATCACTGCGTGTACTCGATGGCGCAGTCATGGTGCTTTGCGCGAAGGGCGGAGTTGAGCCTCAGAGTGAGACTGTATGGAGACAGGCTGAGAAGTACGGAGTACCGAGAATGATATTCGTTAACAAGATGGATATCCTCGGAGCTGATTACTTCCACGTACTGGATATGATCCACGACAGACTCAAGGCTAACGCCGTAGCCGTTCAGATCCCTATCGGATCTGAGGCAGACTTTGTCGGCATCATTGACCTGATCAAGATGAAGGCTGAGATCTACCATGACGACGATCTTGGAAAGGTCTATGAGGAAACAGATATTCCGGAGAATATGCTCGATGAGGCTAAGGCCTGGAGAGACAAGATGCTTGAGTCCGTTGCAGAGTGCGATGAGGAGCTCATGATGATGTATCTTGAAGGGGAGGAAATCCCTGTTGAGGACATCAAGAGAGTCATCCGTAAGCAGACTATCAGCGGAGATATGTATCCTGTATTCTGCGGATCAGCATATAGGAACAAGGGCGTTCAGCTGATGCTGGACGGAGTTGTAGATTATATGCCGTCTCCTCTGGATGTCCCTGCTATCAAGGGCGTCAATCCTTACACCAAGAAGGAAGAGGAGAGACACGCAGATGATGACGGTCCGTTCTCTGCTCTTGCATTCAAGATCATGGCTGACCCGTTCGTAGGTAAGCTGGCATTCTTCAGAGTATATTCCGGAACTATCAATTCGGGCTCGCATGTATACAATGCGACTAAGGACCGCAAAGAGAGATTCGGAAGAATCCTGCAGATGCATGCTAACCACCGTAACGAGATCGAGACTGTTTATTCGGGAGATATAGCAGCGGCAGTCGGACTGAAGTTCACGACAACAGGAGATACCCTGTGTGACGAAAAGCATCCGATCATACTGGAATCCATGGAATTCCCGGATCCTGTAATCGAGATCGCTATCGAACCTAAGACTAAGATCGGTCAGGAAAAGATGGGTATAGCTCTTTCTAAGCTGGCAGAAGAGGATCCGACATTCAGGACTTACACTAATCCTGACACAGGTCAGACCATCATTGCCGGAATGGGCGAGCTCCATCTGGAGATCATCGTAGACAGACTTCTCAGAGAGTTCAAGGTCGAGGCTAATGTCGGAAGACCTCAGGTATCTTACAAAGAGACAGTACAGAAGAGTGCAGATGTCGACTGCAAGCATGCTAAGCAGACCGGCGGAAGCGGACAGTACGCTCATGTTAAGATCAAGCTCTATCCGAGAGAGCCGGGCGAAGGCTTTGAATTCAAGAACAGCATAGTCGGCGGAGCAATACCTAAGGAATACATTCCTAAGGTACAGGAAGGTATCGAAGAAGCGATGCAGGCCGGACCGCTCGCAGGCTATAACGTAGTAGACGTTGGCGTTGAACTCTACGATGGTTCATATCATGAAGTAGACTCCTCAGACATGGCTTTCAAGATCGCCGGCTCCAAGGCATTCAAGGAAGCAGTCATGAAGGCTGATCCGGTACTGCTTGAGCCTATTTTCAAGGTTGAAGTAACAGTTCCGGACAACTACATGGGAGATGTCATCGGAGACATCAGCTCCAGACGCGGCAGGATCGAAGGCTCAGAAATCAATAACGGAGCTGCGATCGTCAGAGGAATGGTTCCGCTGTCAGAAATGTTCGGATATGCTACCGACCTGCGTTCAAGGACTCAGGGCCGCGGCGTATACGTAATGCAGTTCGACCATTTTGAGAAGCTGCCGGATAGTCTCGCAGAGAAGATCATTAAGTAATATAATTTCATTTTTCTATAACGATAATAGAGGAGATGTAAAATGGCAAAGCAGAAATATGAGAGAACCAAACCGCATATCAACATCGGTACAATCGGCCACGTTGACCACGGTAAGACAACTCTTACAGCAGCTATCACATCTGTACTGAACAGAAAGTACGGACTCGGTGGCGACGTAGCATTCGATCAGATCGACAAGGCGCCTGAAGAAAAGGCAAGAGGAATCACGATCTCCACAGCACACGTAGAGTATGAGACACCGAACAGACACTACGCTCACGTAGACTGCCCGGGACACGCTGACTATGTAAAGAACATGATCACAGGAGCAGCTCAGATGGACGGAGCAATCCTGGTAGTAGCAGCAACAGACGGCCCAATGCCACAGACAAGAGAGCACATCCTTCTGTCGAGACAGGTAGGCGTACCTTACATCATCGTATTCCTCAATAAGTGCGACATGGTAGACGACGAAGAGCTCCTCGACCTCGTAGAGATGGAAGTAAGAGAACTCCTCGACGAGTATGATTTCCCTGGCGACGACACACCGATCATCAGAGGATCCGCACTGAAGGCACTCGAAGATCCAACAGGAGAGTGGGCAGAGGCAGTAGTAGAGCTGATGCAGGCAGTAGATGATTACATCCCAGAGCCACAGAGAGCAAACGACCAGCCGTTCCTGATGCCAGTAGAGGACGTATTCTCGATCACAGGCCGTGGAACAGTAGCAACAGGAAGAGTTGAGAGAGGAATGCTCAAGACTGGTGATACAGTAGAGATCGTAGGACTTACAGAAGAGAAGAGAAGCGTCGTAGTAACAGGCGTAGAGATGTTCAGAAAGACACTCGACCAGGCTGAGACAGGCGACAACATCGGAGCACTTCTGAGAGGCGTACAGAGAACAGAGATCGAAAGAGGACAGGTTCTCGCAAAGCCGGGCACAATCCACCCACACACAAAGTTCAAGGGCCAGGTATACGTACTGAAGAAGGAAGAGGGCGGCCGCCACACACCATTCTTCAACGGATACAGACCACAGTTCTACTTCAGAACAACAGACGTAACAGGTGATCTTCACCTCCCGGAAGGCACAGAGATGTGCATGCCTGGAGACAACGTAGTAATGGAGATCGAGCTGATCACACCGATCGCTATCGAAGAAGGACTGAGATTCGCTATCAGAGAAGGCGGAAGGACTGTTGGTTCTGGCGTTGTAACCGAAATCATCGAGTAATTGCTCGTCCTTTTCGCCCACAGCTTTGTTGGCTGCACGTTCTTCGGTGCTCACGTACTTCAAGTACGCTCCGCTCCTCAGACGTTTGCCGCCTCGCTGTGAACGAAAAATACTTCGCAATTATGAGTAAGGATCAATTGAATCCCCGCAGCTTTGTTGCTGCGGGGATTCTTTTCGCTTACGTACTTCAGGTACGCGCGCTCAAAGAATCCCCTGGCGCCTCGCTGCGAGCAAATTTCTCTGCGGATTACAACGATGATCTCGGGCGCGTGTCAATATGCAATATTCGGGAACGGTGCTGCAACGGTGCGGTGCCTTTTTTTGATTATTGCTTGATTTTGCGGGAATAAATCGTCACAATTATATGTAATGATGACAGTTTGCGGAGAGAAAGGCGGCTTATGGGCAGCGGCAGCAGATTTCTTGAAAAATATAACGGATTCAAGCTGGGCTGGCTAAGGGATTCACTATCACTGATAGTTACTATAGCCGCGCTCTTTGTTTTTTTCAGATTCGTGATCGGCTTATCTGTTGTCGGAGGGGATTCGATGGATCCGACGCTGACGGATGGTACAGTGGTGGTATATCTGAGGGCGGAAGACCGATACGATCCCGGTGATATAGTTTCCTTGCGCGTTCCGTCCGGAGAGTATTACATCAAGCGCGTGGTCGCTGTAGGCGAGAGCTCTGTTGACCTGCATGATGGCAAAGTATATGTGGATGATCTCGAGAAGGAGGAACTGTATGCTGCCGGAGAGACCAATGAGGCGACCGGCGCTGTCATATATCCATATAAGGTGAGGCCCGGCAATTTGTTCGTTCTGGGCGACAACAGAGAAGTCTCAAAGGATTCGAGGATGTTTGGCGAGGTAAGCAGACATCAGATCAAGGGAAGGATATTCCTCAGTATCGGCAGAGACGGGATACATATAGTACGATGAAGAAATTTGACAGGATCAAAACCATTCAGCTTGCGCTGCTTATAATATTGACTCTGATAGCTCTGACAGCTATCCTGCGAAGCCGGGAGCTGTTCACGCTTATCGCGACCAACGGAAGTGTTAAGCTGATCAGCCTGCTGCTATGGCTGGCGCTTGGCGTGTCATTCATGTTCCTGCTGTATGATTTCAACTCATATTCGGATATGAAGCGCGAGAATTTAGAACTCGATAATGCTGTTCATTCCGATACGCTGACAGGGCTCGCTAACAGATACAGCGTAGATGCCTACATAGGCAGGTTCATAAACAAACCGCTGCCTCAGGATATGGGCGTGATAACTATAGAGATAATCAACCTCGGAGAGATAAACCACACGCACGGACACAGCGGAGGAGATCTTGTTATACAGGCGTTTTCCTCGATATTGCTGGAAGCGTCCAGCGGAGCGTGCTTTGTCGGCAGGAACGGGGGAAATAAATTCGTCGCTATCTTCAGGGACTGCAGTAATGCAAGAATGGCTAAGTTCATGGCGTATGTACGCAAACATGTCGAGGACAGGAATGAAAGTCATCCTGATGCAGCGATCAAATACAGTTCGGGCATCGCATTCGATGAGGGACCGGAGATCGACTCCGTGACTGAATTGGTAGCTCTTTCTGACAGAAGAGCGTGGGAAAACTCCGGAAGGATCTGGTGATGGCAGTAAGAGATTTCAGAGGCAGGATCGAGAGGCTGGATCAGTCATATCTTGACGATCTGGTCCGCAAAGCTCAGAAGGGAGACAGCAATGCCTTCGCTGAGCTTTTCGCGTCTGTTTCAGACAGGCTGCTCTCGTATCTGAACTTCCTGTTCGGAGACAGAGAGTCTGCAGTAAGAGCGGTCGAGACTGTATTTACTTCGGCGCTGAGAAATCTCCCCGCACTGACTGAAGTCGGCCTGTTCATGGTGTGGATCAGCAGGATCGCTTCAGGTGTGTATTATGATGAAACAGGTCGTGAAAGGGCAGTCAACAGAGAATACTCTCTGTCACAGATGCTTAATCTTCCGCTTGCGGAGTCGCAGATAATAATGATGACTCACGAACAGGGACTGAAGCCTGCTGAAGCGGCCGAGCTGCTCAACATCAGTACAAGAACAGTGAAGAGGTTTAGAAAACTGGCGCGCAGACATCTCGCCGGCAATGAGCTTGAGGCAGAGGGATCGGATCAGCATGCTGCTTCGGCGGAAGGCGGATATGGCTCAGTGACCGGGGGCGGACTTGAGAGGATCAGTCTGGGGCCGGTCGAGGCTGCGGAGATACTTGACAGAGTATTCGGCTCCTGCAGCTCAGATCCTAACAGTGTCCCGATGGAAGCCCTTTCGTCCTATGCGGTCTACAGAAGTGAGCGATTCTCTCTTCAGAGAGGGATCCTTGCAGCAGCACTTGCGTTGTTCATATTGCTGCCCCTTCTGTTTGTACTCCCTTCATATTCTGTTTCCGTAGAAGAAAAAGGAGAGCGGGGGCTTCCGGTCTATACCATAGACGTACAGTCAATAATGCCTGTGGGAAGAGTGCTCGCGGCCGTGAGAAATCATGCTTTGCCTGTATATGAAGCAAACGCGAGAAAGTACACGGTCGAGCCGACCAGGAACGGAACTCTGGAGATCGAAGTCGCGCTGGTGAACCGCCAAAGCGTGAAGCAGGAAGCAGAAGTATCAGCTGTTGACTCGGAAAGTCCGGTGCTCAAAGAGCAGGTGACAGGCGAAGACACCTTTCTGCTGAAGGCAGAAGATACCGGTATAGGAATCAATTACAGGAAAATATACGCAAAAGGCGAATCGGGAAAGATCTATTATCCGATCGAGGCAAGTGACGAAGCAGGGATCGAGTTCGAGTATCCGGAAGAAAACTGGGATATATTCATCCCTGACCACATAGGCAATACACTTCACTTGTCATTGAAACTGAAATGACGGTTAGAATGACGATTGGGCGATTATAATGAGGATGTATCATACACCTATACTATCTAAGTCCGGAGGACAGCTATGAATACAGACAAGACGGGCAGACAGATCGGACGCTGCGCGGGAGCGATTATATTGATCCTTTCTGTCATAATGATGGTCATGATGTTTGCGGCAGATATTACTCGAGCTGCTGATGGGGAAGATGAGAGGCCTGAGTTTTCGATAGAGGTAGTTGAGGAGATCCCTGCAGAGGATATCGAAGAGGAAGCAGTTCCTCTGGCAGCTGCGCCTGATTCACCGGCATCGGAAGGTATCAGGCATATCGGATTGATGGGACTGCTCCTGGCAGGATCGATCGCTTATGCTGCATATTTCATCAATTATGAGAACAAGCTGGCGGCGCTCAGGCTGGAAGCAGCAGAGGCTGAGGCAAGAGCCGGCGCTAGAAGAAGGAAGTGAATCCCTTAGCTCGCTCTCGTTACATGCCGGATCGTGAGCGAGCTGCAAGGACATCTGCTGATACGGGAGACAGGAAATGGGCGCGAATGCAGTGGCGGTCCTGATGGGCTGCGCAGCACTGGGAATTTATGTGTTTACGGGAATAAGGATTAAAAAGATACGCAGTGATGGCCGCAGCAGGCTGATGCGTGATTATTCTGATGATCAGGAAAGGAGAGATGAATGATGACCGGAAGTTTTGGAGCGGCCGGAGCTGTATCTGTCCTCCTGGATGTCATACCTATAATAGCGTGTCTGCTGCTTGCGATATCATTTGTTATAGGAAGGAGCAGGAGGAAGGCCGAAGAAAAAGAGCTGAAAGCGGCAATAAAAGCATTCAACGAAGCGTCTGAAGAGGACCGGGTTGAAGATATACAAGAAGATTAGTATGGTGTCAAACAAAATGCTTGACACCATATGTTCGTTATGGTATTTTAATTAGGCGCGCGCGACAGACGTGCCGCATAGTTAACGGAAAGTCAGATATATCTGCAAGTGCTGAAATGGATAAGATCCTGAGCGAAGGCAATGAAGGAATAATCAAGGATATCGAGCTGCAGAGCATGCTGTATGATTTTTACGGCAGCCTGCTGAATGATAATCAGCGTCAGGTCATGGCTCTGTATCATGAGGACAATCTCAGCCTCTCTGAGATATCCGCCGAGCTGGGCATGACGAGACAGGCAGTGCACTATACTCTCAAGAAGGCTGAGAACGCTTTGAGAGATTATGAGAGCAAGCTGGGACTTGTAGATACATATGAGACTAACCGCCGTCTGGCAGAGACAGCGATCAGGAAGATCTCAGAAAGCAGCCTCTGCGAAGAAGATAAGGCGGAGATAACAGAAATACTCAGAAGACTATCAGACTGAATGGAGATTAGCTGAATGGCATTCGAAGGACTTTCGGAAAAATTACAAGGAGCGTTCAAGGACCTCAAGGGACAGGGCGTTGTTTCTGAGAAGGATTTTGAGAACGCGATGCGCGTTGTCAAGATGGCACTTCTGGAGGCCGATGTCAACTTCAAGGTCGTTAAAGACTTTGTAGCTTCCATCAAGGAGAAAGCGCTGGGCGCCGGCGTTCTCAAGAGCCTGACTCCTGACCAGATGGTCGTTAAGATAGTTAAGGACGAGCTCGTCGAGATGATGGGCGGAACGGGTTCCAAGCTGACATTCTCACCAAGCGGATTCACAGTTCTGATGCTGGTAGGTCTGCAGGGAACAGGTAAGACAACGACAGCAGGAAAGCTCGCCGCTTATCTCAAACAGACAGGCAAGCATCCGATGCTGGCAGCTTGCGACATCTACAGACCTGCAGCTATAGATCAGCTGGAGATCGTCGGCAAAGCAGTAAACACACCTGTCTATGTCGACAGAGATATCCATGACGCAGAGAAGATCGCTTTGGCAGCAGTGCAGGAAGCACAGAGAAAGGGCTGCAATGTCCTGATCATAGATACAGCCGGACGTCTTCAGATAGATGAGACTCTGATGGAGGAGCTCCAGACTCTGAAGAGATCTGTAAAGCCTCACGAGATACTGCTCGTTGTAGACGCACTCACAGGTCAGGACGCTGTGAACATCGCTAACGGATTCAACGATGCTCTCGGCGTTGACGGTATCATCATGACCAAGATGGACGGTGACTCCAGAGGCGGTGCCGCTCTGTCGGTCAAAGCAGTTACCGGAAAGCCTATCAAGTTCATGGGTACGGGCGAGAAGTACAACGCTCTCGAACCGTTCTATCCGGACAGGATCGCGTCGAGGATACTGGGAATGGGCGATGTCATGTCGCTCATCGAACAGGCGGAAAACGCTTTTGACGAAGAAGAAGCTCAGAAGCTCGAAGAGAAGATCAGACGCAACAAGTTCGACCTCGAGGACTTCCTCGGGCAGATGAAGCAGATCAACAAGCTGGGCGGACTCGGCAAGATCATAGATATGATCCCGGGTATCTCCGCGGCTGATAAGAAGAATATAGACCTTGAGCAGGGACGCAGTGAGCTTAAGAAAATGGAGGCGATCATACTCTCCATGACACCGAGGGAAAGACGCAACCCTAATGTTCTCAACGCATCAAGGCGTAAGAGGATAGCTGCCGGATCCGGCACATCAGTGCAGGCCGTTAATCAGCTCATCAAGAAGTACGAAGAGATGAGGAAGATGACCAAGATCCTGGCTAATCCGAACTCGAAGAAAGCCCGCAGCATGATGAGGAATTTCGGACTGTAGCATGTCCCTCCCGAACGACATAAACGGCGCTTTGCCCGCGGGAAAACAATCAAGTCGATAAATGATAAGAAAATCATTTTAATAATAATCTAAATACAATTAGGAGGAATAATTATGGTAAAGATCAGACTTAAGAGAATGGGAGCACACAAGAAGCCTTTCTACAGAGTAGTTGTTGCAGATTCAAGAACTCCGAGAAACGGAAAGTTCATCGAGGAGATCGGAACTTATGATCCGCTGAAGAACCCTTCTGAGATCAAGATCGACAACGAAGCTGCAAAGAAGTGGCTTGCTAACGGAGCTCAGCCTACTGATACAGTTAAGGCACTTCTCAAGAAGTCAGGCGCTATCGAATAAGTAAGGGAGGAACAATGGGAAGTCTAGTAGAAGTAATTGCTAGAGCTCTTGTGTCCAGGCCTGACGAGGTCAAAGTCATCGAAGAAACTGACGGAAAGAATGTCCTTGTTAAGCTGCAGGTCGCAGATGAGGATATCGGCAAGATCATTGGTAAATCCGGCCGTATAGCTAAAGCGATCAGGACAGTAGTCAAGGCAGCAGCAATTAAACAGAATCTGAGGGTCACGGTGGAGATCGTTGAAGAATAAAGACGTTTCGGAACTCGTGAATATCGGAAAGATCGGCAGCAGTGTAGGACTCAGAGGCGAGGTCCGCGTCACGCTGTATGCACATGATTCTGATAATCTGAAGGAGGGCAAAGTCCTCCTTCTTAAGCGTGCGGGAGTTTCGGCGGGACTCCCGCAGGAAATCACCGGTGAATGTACCGGCGTAAGGCTCCAGCATGACAGACCGGTCATAAGGATATCCGGTATCGATGACAGGAATGCTGCGGATTCTATCAGAGGAATGGAGATATACATCCGGGCAGATGCTCTTGAGGAGCTGCCTGAGGGTGAGCACTACGTCAGAAACATCATCGGATGTAAGGTGATAGATACCGGCTCGGGGAAGGAGATCGGGATCCTGAAAGATGTCATCCAGAATACCGCACAGAGCATTCTGGATATCGAGACACCTGAGGGGAAACAGGTGCTGATACCTGCGGTCGACGCATTCCTCAGGAATATTGACGAGGAAGCCGGTATTATCGAGGTCGCCACGATACCGGGACTTGTGGACTGATGTGATATGAAGATCAATATTCTTACTATCTTTCCCGAAATGTTCGAGCCGCTTAAGGCGAGTATGCTGGGACGGGCGGCAGATAAGGGAATACTGGAGATCAAGGTCGTTGATATCCGGGACTATACCACCGACAAACACAACCGTGTCGATGATACTCCGTACGGAGGCGGCGCGGGAATGGTCATGCAGGTCCAGCCTATCCTGGATGCCTACCGGGCAAACGGCTTTGGCGGGCAAGTACTGTACATGTCTCCGCGCGGCGAACTGCTTTCCGGATCTATGGCGCGGGACCTGTCGGAGCTGGATGAGATCACGATACTCTGCGGCCATTATGAAGGCGTAGATCAGAGAGCTCTTGACAGCCTCGATGCACGGGAGGTATCAATAGGGGATTACGTTCTTACGGGAGGAGAGCTCCCGGCTATGGTCCTCATAGATACTGTAGCGAGATTCATCGACGGAGTGCTTGCCGGTGAAGAGTCAGTGATGAATGAGTCTGTATATTCAGGCCTCCTTGAATACCCGCAGTATTCGAGGCCGAGAGAATATGAGGGTATGGAAGTGCCTGAAGTACTTCTGTCGGGCAATCATCGGGAGATCGACCGGTGGCGCTGGGAAGAATCGCTCAAACTGACAGCAGAGCGAAGACCTGATCTGATGAAAGAGTACTTTGACAAGCCAAAGGATCTGACCAGGAAAGAACGGGAAGTGCTTGAAAAATACAGAATAACTGACGAGCACAAAATATAGTAATTTTGATAGCCCTGAGTAAATATATATTGTACTCAGTGGCTTTTCTATTGTATAATTTAGCGAAGAGGGCCTGTATGAAGAGGAAGTGGTTAGGAGCATTATTAATATATGTCGCACTGATCATTCTGTGCCTTATCGTTATATATGCAGTGCCTTCTGTCAAAGGTCTTCTGGAGAAGACTTATATAGCAGAATACGGCACTCTCGATATAACGGATGAGGTATCCGGATATATCGTAAGAGATGAATATGTGTATGTCGCTGCTCAGGATAGTGAAGTGACAAGGCAGATCGAAGCAGGCCAGCTGGCTAAGGCCAAGGCGAAAGTAGTCAAGCTGGTGCCTGAAGAGGAGAGACAGGGGATACTCGGACTGGGTAAGGATACCGAGGAAACTGCTGAGGAAACTGCTTCCGCTGAGAAGGCCGGATCTGACAAGAATAATAAGTCTGAGAAATCAGATAAATCCGGCAAGTCCGAGAAGAAGTCTTCTGAGAAGAAAGACAAGAATGCTGATAAGGACAAGAACAAGAAGTCCGATAAAGATCAGAAAGATAAGTCTGAGAAGAAGGAAGATACGAAGGCTGAAGAGCAGACTGCAGAATCTGCAGAGGAGCCTAAACTCACACGCCGCTATGCGGATATCCTTGAAGAACTGGGAGACAGTGTCAGGAGAACTAAGAAGGGCAGGTCGAAGGATTCGGGATATATCAGCTACTATGTTGACGGAGCTGAATCAGCGATCAGTACCGATGCCGTATGGGATCTGAGGGAGAAGGATCTTAAAGACCTGTGCAGAAGGAAACAGGTAGAGACTGCTGACAAGAGGTGCAGCGAAAGCGACCCTGTATTCAAGATCGTACGCAACAGCAAATGGTATCTGGTTGTATTTCTTAATAATAAAGACGCTGAGAAATACTACGAAGGAAGAAGTGTAACGATCACGACAGGAGAGAATTCATTCCCTGCCAAGGTCGTCGGAGCCGAGGAGGTCAAGAGAAAGACCAAAGTCGTGTTCTCGTGCAAGGCGTTTTACGAGGGCTTCTTCGAGACCAGAGAGATGGAGGCAGAGATCACTGCGGCCAGCGCGCAGGGTCTGGTGATACAGGACTCAAGCATTATAGAGAAGGACGGGCAGAAGGGCGTTCTGATCAAGAACAAACTGGGTGAACGCAAATTCAGACCGATCTCGATCAAGGCGGATGACGGCAATAAGTGTGTTGTCTATTCCGACATATACGTTGATGAAGAAGGAAACTTTGTAGAGACTCTTGCCAACTATGACGAAGTAGTTGCAGAGCCTACAGAAGAAGATATAGAGAATCTTAAAACAGCAAAATGAGTATTCAAGAAAAGTATCTGGACATACTTGCCCGCAAGAATGCTGCCGCAGTGAGAAGCGGCAGAAAGCCGGAGGATGTCACCCTGATGGTAGTGACCAAGACTCATACCGCGGATGAGATCAATCAGGCAATAGATGCCGGCGCCACGGACGCAGGGGAGAACCGCGTACAGGAGCTCCTCGAGAAGTATGACAGCGTCAAGCCGGTCAGATGGCATCTTATAGGCCATCTTCAGACCAACAAGGTCAAGAATATAATCGATAAGGTCGTAATGATCCATTCGGTGGATTCCATGAAGCTTGCAGCTGAGATCAATAAGAGAGCCGCTGCCAAGGACAAGGTCATGGATATCCTTATCGAGATCAATTCCGCAATGGAGGAGACCAAGTCGGGAATAGCAGCGGAAGATCTGGAAGAACTGGTCGCCGGTATCGTCAGAGACTGCAGCAATATCCGGATAAGAGGAATAATGTGTATCCCGCCGATAGCAGCAGATCCTGAAGATGCAAGACCGTATTTCAGAGAAGCCGCGGAATTATTTGAAAAAATGAAAACATGGAGTCATCCGGAAGAAAGATTCATGCCGGACGTTCTGTCGATGGGCATGTCCGGGGACTTCGAAGTAGCAATAGAAGAAGGCGCAACAATAGTCAGAGTAGGCAGTTCAATATTCGGACCACGTAATTACAGATAGGGAGGATGCAGATATGAGTTTCATGGACAAGATGAAGAATCTCGTCGGACTGGATGACCTCGAAGACGATGAGGAAATCACACAGGAAGAGATTGACAGCTATAAGAGCAAAGCAGCAGCTGCTGCAGCTTCGGGATACAGGGAAGAACCGCAGATGTCGACAGGGATCAGCCCTCACGCATTAGTGAAGTAGTTCCTCCTCTTACATCAATGGCCAAGAGCGCACCTGAAGCCAAGGCATCGATCAACCAGTCAGGACCGTTCAAGATGGTCGTTATCGAGCCTAAGAGCCTTGATGAGTGCCGTAAGCTGGTAGACAATCTCAGAGCAAGAAAGCCTGTTATCATCAACCTGGAGAAGGTTGAGACAGACCTTGCGCGC
This sequence comes from Clostridiales bacterium, assembly GCA_015058265.1. The sequence goes on along the minus strand of SVCR01000004.1, from coordinate 4,011 downwards.
AAAATGTTTGACTTCCTCGGCGGAGCTACATATGCTCTTTCCGGAACAGTTCAGAGGATCAACCAGAACATCTACATCTTTGCTCCTAACAATGTAAATATAAAGGCAATGGTAGACAGAGCCACTGAAGCAGGAAAACCATCAAATTCAAACCCATGGAAATAAGATCGGGGATCATCCCGGATCCGCAAATAAATAATTCATTACAGAAAGGTAAGGTGCAGACACTATGATAATGCCGATTGATATTGATAAGAAAGAATTCAGCCGTGATAAGAGAGGATATAATTCAAGAGAAGTAGATGAATTCCTGGACCTCATCGTTGCGGATTATGAGAAGATCCTCAATGATAACAGATCTATGGCTCATAAGATCAAAGCTCTCGAGAAGCAGCTCGAAGAGACTCAGAAGGATGACAATGCTATGCTCGAGACTCTTGAGACTGCAAAGAAGCTCATGGCAGACATCTCCGCAAGTGCTGAGAGAAGAGCTGAGCTGATGATGAGAGATGCTGAACTCGAAGCAGAGAACATGCTGCTCGATGCTAAGGTCACAGTAAGACAGCTCAGCGATGAGCATGTCGTACTGAGCAACAAGGTCAGAAGACTCAGAAACAACTTCCGTAAGATGCTGGAGGCAGAGCTTGCTTCTCTTGACGATGATGAATTCGATCTGATCAAGGAACTCGACAGAAGCGATGTATCTTCGATCGACAGAGAGCTCAATCCGGAGGCAGTTAAGGTAGAGCGCAAGTCCCCTACACTTATCATCGACAAGGCAGATGTTGATGCTGCTCAGGATTCGATCCCTGTATCTGATCCTAAGCATGCTACCATCTCGGATCTTGCAGACGGACTCAAGAAGATGGCAGACGATCCTGCTGCACTTGATAACACCATCATCCTCAAATAGATATTTGGCATAAAACTGTTAACAGACACGCCGGGTGTTTTGGTGTGTAATAAAAGAGCCTGAATAATCAGCCCGCATACTTTTTGCAGTATGCGGGCATTTCTGATGATCCATATTGATGCGGCTGTTATCTGCGCTGTTTGCGGCGCCGCCTGGCTGTCTTGGGCTTCATCACCGAATAGCCGAAGAAACCTGTCTCTTCTTTCTTAAGTCTGTAATATTTGCCGTGACTGAAGGCGATGAGATCCATCGCGCCGTAGTCATAGGCTCCTCTGTCATCAACATACCTGTCATCGATATGCACTGCTGCGATTTCAGCTATGAACATGTCGTGCGAAGGAAAGGAACGGATCTCAGTTACCTTGCATTCGAGATTCACAGGGGATTCTGCGATCATTGGAGCGGACACAACATCGCCCGCTTCGCGGGTTAGGCCTGCGGCTTCGAACTTGTCGATATCTCGGCCTGATGTGACTCCGCACAGATCCAGAGCCTTCGCTGTCTGATATGTTCCGACATTTATCACAAATTCACCGCTCCCGGCGATCATATCGTGCGAGTGACGCGAGGGCTTGACTGAGATATATGTCATCGGCGGATCGGAATTGATTATCCCGGTCCATGCTATCGTTATTATGTTGCTCTTCTCCATGTCACCGCAGCTGACCATTACTGCCGGAAGCGGTGCCATCAGAGGTCCCGGTTTTGAATTGATCTTCATAATTTCTTTATCCTGTAAACTTTCGTTTTCACCTGCGAAGTCCGTCGAGTATTGCTTCGAAAAGCTCAGGGAGATCCGAGTGGAATTCCATGTATTCTCCTGATGATGGATGGACGAATCCCAGAGTTCCCGCATGAAGGAGCTGGCCGTTCAGCTTGTACCCGAACATCTTCTCAGGCTGCCTGCGAGGGCCGTACAGCTCATCTCCGACCAGCGGGTGCTTGACATATGCCATGTGGACCCTTATCTGATGGGTCCTTCCTGTCTCGAGCCTGGCACTGATCAAAGTGTGACTGCCGAACCTTTCTCTGACTCTGATATGAGTCACCGCGTCTTTGGCGCCGGATCCGAATACAGCCCGCCTCATCCTGTTGCGTTCATCTCTTCCTATCGGAGCGTCGATCGTCATCTCATCCTGAGAGATGTTGTCGAAGACCAGAGCTGTATACTCACGTGTCACAGAGTGGACTTTGAGCTGCTCCGCGAGAGATTCGTGAGCCCGGTCGTTCTTGGCTATCATGAGCAGACCGCTGGTGTCCTTGTCTATCCTGTGGACTATGCCCGGGCGGATGACTCCGTTGATCGATGACAGTGAGCTGCCGCAGTGATACATGACGGCATTTACCAGCGTCCCGTTCCAGTTTCCCGGTCCCGGATGAACGACCATGCCTCGCTGCTTGTTGACGACGACAACATCTTCGTCCTCATATACGATCTCGAGAGGAATGTCCTCGGCTTGTATATCAAGAGATTCCGGCTCGGGAATGCTTATCTCGACAAGATCGCCTGAACTGAGCTTATGCTTCTTGGATGAGACAGCCTTGCCGTTGACCGAGACGCGGCCCTGTTCGATCAGGCGGACAGCATAGCTTCTTGACAGGTCTTCGGTATTGCAGCCAATAAAAGCATCCAGCCGTGTTCCTGCATCCTCAGGACCCGCTTCCGCTCTGATAATATCGTCAGATGCAGCGGTATCTTCATTAAGTAATATATCCGGGTCAAAGCTTGTCATTTTTCCTCATCCTCTGATCTCATCGTCAGCAGCAGATATATCACAAGAAGGAAGCATCCGCATGTGACAGCGATATCTGCGACGTTGAATACAGCAAAGCTTGAGCACGAGATCATGTCCGTAACATAACCGAGGGTCAGTCTGTCTATGAGATTGGACAGGCCGCCCGAGGCTATCATCGTCAGGAACAAAGCAGTTATCTTAGAGCCGGATCGAGCTTCCTTCACGGCGTATACAAGGCAGCCTATGATCAGAACGCTCGTCAGGACGATAGTTATCATTTTATTTCCTGAGAACATGCTGAAAGCAGTGCCTGTGTTGCGAACGTAATAGATCCGCAGCCATTCACCGATGACAGGGATGCTGTCTCCCGGCTGCATCCCCGACCTGACCATGTATTTAGTTATCTGATCTGCGATTATAATCAGCGCGCTGATCAGCGGATACATTATCATATGACGGTCATTTCCTTTCTGTGCCGGCAGGAAGTGCCGGATGCACATATACAGTCTGATTGTGAGTGAAGATCACCATTCCCGGCTTGGAACCGTTAGGCTTCTTGACGTAACGGACGGGGACATAGTCGACAGGGACGTTGCTGCTCCCCGAAGCTTTACTGTGGAAGGCGGCTATCCCGGCAGCTTCATAGATGAGTTCAGCTGTGAGATCAGAAAGGGACCTGCCGTCATCCAGCCTTATTATCACATGGGATCCCGGTATATCCTTGGTGTGAAGCCATATATCGGTCTTGGCGGCGTACTTCATTGTAAGCCAGTCGTTTTCGATATTGTTCCTTCCTACCAGAACCTGAGTACCATCGCTCAGGCTGTATCTTATCGGCTCGGGACGTGATGCTTTGCGCTTGCGCTGAGACGCTTTGGCCCGGCGCCTGACATATCCGGTCTGCTCCAGCTCATCGCGGATCGACTCCAGAAGCGGGACGGAATCCGCTGCTTCGATATTCTGGATCACAGATTCGAGATAAGCTATATCCTTATCGTTATCCTCGATCTGAGACTGCTTCTCGTGTATAGCAGTCCTGGCTTTGGAATATTTCTTGAAGTACCTCTGAGCGTTGGCAGAAGCGTTGATCTTCTCGTCTAGCGGGATCTCGATGAGTTTCCCGTCATAATAATTGGTAACGGTGACCTTCTTCGAGCCCGGCTTGATCAAATGGATGTTAGCGGTGAGAAGTTCACCGTACAGTCTGTATTTATCTGAATTCTCTGCGTTGAGAAGGTCCTCGGACAGCCTCTTCTTCTTGAGAAGAGCTTTGTTGAGGGATGTCTGGACGGACTTGAGCAGAGGTGTTGATTTCTGTCTTACAAGATTGGAGGACTCACGATTCGAGAAGAAGAATTCGAC
>SVCR01000176.1 GCA_015058265.1 Clostridiales bacterium | reverse complement strand
TCCCTCGAGCTCCTCGAGACAATCGAGACTCCGGGCAAGATCGTTCAGCTGCCTTACGAGTATCACGCAGTTATCTAATCTTGAGAACAGAAAACCGAATAGGACATCAAGATTTCTTGAAGATGGGGCGGAGGATTCTGCCCCATCTTTTTACAGATACTATTTTTCATAACGGTATCAAAATCCATGAATACACGCGGGATTGTTTTTTCAGCGGATCTGGATTATCATATTGATATATTCAACGTATCTTATATTAATAATAAGAGAGGGCAGAAAAGTTATGGCCGCACAGGATATTGAGTTGAGAAGACTTGTGATCAAAGCATTTCACATGACAGATGTTAAGATGGGGGATGAGAACAAGATCACAACATCAGGCACGATGACTATCAGCAAGGAGGGTCTTTCGGAGCTTGCAGGTAAGTACAGCGAGGTAATTGAAAAAATAGATCTTCAGGTAATAGCTCCGGAAGATCATGACAGATTTACCAACACGATCATGGATATCATCCCTATATCCGTCAAAGTGCTGGGTAAATGCGGAGAGGGCATCACTCACACTGTAACAGGTGTTTATGTTATGCCTACAGGTGTAGACACTGAAGGAATACAGGCACATGAGTTTGGTTCTTCGGAAGGTAAGCTCAAGGACATGTTGTATCTGAACAGAGCGGGCACACCTTCAGATGATGACTATATCATTTCCTTTGACATTACCTTTAAGAAGGGAATGTGCCAAGAGAGACACGCTATCATCGATGCATACAGGATGGTAGAAGAGTGGATGAATATATTCAGAGCTCAGCTCAAGAAGTTCGAAGGTACTAAATGCACTGAGAGACATGAGTACTATGACAAGATCAGACCGGGACAGAGAAAAGTACTCGTGATCAAAGAGATGATCGCACACGGCGCGATGCTGGATACATGGATCTTCCCGGATCAGCCGTCAGGCGTTGAAGGCGGTAAGTCACTGATAGATTACGGATGCACACCTATAATGCTGACTCCTAATGAGTTCAGAGACGGTGCCATCAAAGCTATGAATTAAGGAGGTACAGATATGGGAGTTGGTCCTTCGACTAAGGAAACTAGTCTTCATCATTTCAGAGATCCTCTGATCGAGGTGCTCGGGGAAGATGAGGGAATCGATCTGATGGGAGTTCTCGTATATGGATCTCCTGAAGGAAATGAAGAAAAGATAAGATGCTCACGTAACGCTGCGGTTATCGCAGAGTGTGCGCGTCCTGACGGAGTAATTGTTGAAACCGACGGATGGGGAAATCTGGACGTCGATTATGTTAACTGCGTCAATGAGATCGGTGAGAGAGGGATCCCTGTCGCCGGCCTTAACTGGAGCGGGACTGCAGGTACATTTGTAGTAGAGAGTCCGTATCTCGTCAATGTAGTGGACTTCAACAAGAACCCTGAGGGGATCGAGTCGAATATAGTAGGTGAGAACAACTATACTGAAGAGGATGTAAGAGAATGCGTCAAGAAGCTCAAGATCGCTATGCTCAAGAAAGAGCGCGGTCAGAAGTGGTATTGATGTATCTCTGCATCTTATTGTCAGTGATTCAATAGACCATCAGCCGGACCATCGGTCCGGTTTTTTCGTGGGTTTTTATATATTCTTTTGTGCTATACTATTCCTATGTTTACGCATCTTCATGTACATACTGAATACAGCCTGCTGGACGGAATGAGCAGGATATCTGAACTGCCTGAGTATGTCAAAGGACTCGGGATGGATTCCTGCGCGATAACAGACCACGGAGCGATGTTCGGAGTCGTTGATTTCTATAAATCTTGCAAGAAGGCCGGGATCAAGCCTGTAATCGGATGCGAAGTCTATACGGCAGCGAGGACGATGTATGACAAAGATGTTAGCAGAGACCGCTATTCAGGGCATCTCATTCTTCTTGCAGAGACCCAAGCGGGATACAGCAATCTCGTCAGGATAGTTTCCAGAAGCTATGTAGATGGCTTCTATTTCAAACCGAGGGTCGACAAGAATCTTCTGAGAAAGTTTAGTGACGGCATAATATGCCTGTCAGGCTGCCTTGCGGGGAATGTACAGAGGATGCTGCTGAACAGCGACTATGAAGGAGCGAAGAAGGAAGCTCTTGAACTGAGGGATATATTCGGAGAGAATAATTTCTTCCTGGAAGTCCAGAACCACCGCCTTGAGGAAGACAAGAAGGTCATAGATGGGCTCAGAAGGCTGTCGGATGATACGGGGATACCGCTTGTCGCCACCAACGACGCTCATTACATCAGGCGCGAAGATGCTCCGGCACAGGATGTCCTAATGTGCATACAGACTCAGACTACTATCAACGACGAGAACCGCATGAGGTTCGAGAATGACGAATTCTACATCAAGTCTGAGGATGAGATGAGAGCGCTTTTCCCTGACATGCAGGACGCTGTAGACAGGACTCATGAGATCGCAGAAAGATGCAATGTCGAATTCACATTCGGAGAATACCATCTGCCGGAATACGATCCGCCTGACGGGATGACATGCGATGAATATCTCAGAAAGCTGTGCTATGAAGGCATTGTAAGAAGATACGGGCAGGATGCTTTTGATGAGAGATCCGGTTACAGACAAAGGCTGGAGAGCGAGCTGTCAGTGATCGAGAAGATGGGATATGTGGAATACTTCCTTATAGTGTGGGATTTCATCCACTACGCTAAGACTCATGGCATAGCTGTCGGACCGGGCAGAGGATCGGCGGCAGGAAGTATAGTAGCATACTGCCTTGATATAACAGAGATAGATCCGATCAGATATAATCTGATCTTCGAGAGGTTCCTCAATCCTGAGAGAGTCAGCATGCCTGATATCGACGTTGATTTCTGTATCGAGAGAAGGCAGGAAGTAATAGATTATGTCATCCGTAAATACGGCAAGGACAAAGTCTCGCAGATCATAACATTCGGAACCCTCAAGGCCAAAGCCGCTGTCCGCGATATCGCGAGAGCTCTCAACGCAACATATCAGGAGGGCGATGAGATAGCCAAAGCCATCCCGAACGAGCTCGGCATAACTATTGCAAGAGCAATGGAGGTCAATCCGGACTTGCGGCATCGCTATGAGACTGAGCCGCTTGTGAAGCAGGTGCTTGATCTGTCTATGGCTCTCGAGGGCCTGCCAAGGCATGCGTCAACCCATGCCGCCGGAATCGTCATCTCCAAGCTGCCTCTTGATGAATATGTACCGCTGTACTATTCGGATAAAGGCGCAGCGACTCAGTTCAATATGACGACCATAGAGGAACTCGGACTTCTCAAGATGGACTTCCTCGGACTGAGGAACCTGACAGTGATAAGAGATGCTCTTAAAATGATCGAAGCCAACCATGGTGTCGTCATCGATTGGGCTAAGATGGGGTATGATGATCCTGAAGTTTATAAACTGATAGCAGATGGAAATACGCAGGGGGTCTTCCAGCTCGAGAGCAGGGGCATGACCGATTTCATGAAGAACCTGAGGCCGTCGTGCTTTGAGGATATAGTCGCCGGTATTGCTCTTTACAGACCGGGACCGATGGATTCGATACCGAAGTATATCGATAACAAGAAGCATCCTGAACATATAAGGTATTCCGATCCTCATCTGGAGCCGATTCTGGGTGTAACATACGGCTGCCTGATCTATCAGGAGCAGGTAATGCAGATAGTAAGAGATCTCGGGGGATATTCCTTCGGGCGCTCTGATCTCGTGCGCCGCGCAATGAGCAAGAAGAAGATGAATGTCATGCTGGAGGAGAAGGAGTACTTCATCCACGGCAAGGCAGAGGACAGCACAGGACCGGCTATAGCCGGATGTGTTGCCAACGGAGTTCCGGCAGCTGCAGCAGAGACGATATTCGAAGATATGGTCAGCTTTGCTTCATATGCATTCAATAAATCACATGCTGCGGCATATGCGGTGATCTCTTATGAGACTGCATATCTCAAGACGCACTATCCTGTAGAATTCATGGCAGCTCTGATGAGCAGCATGGCAGGTGATGCAAAGCACATCGCTGAATATGTAAGGAACTGCAGAGAGATGGGGATAGAGATGCTTCCGCCTTCAGTCATGAAGAGCGAGAGGAATTTCAGCGCGGCTGACGGGAAGATAAGATTTGGCCTGTTAAGTGTCAAGAATGTCGGGACCGGGATCATTGATGCGATAATACAGGCAAGAAAAGAGGTCCCAGATACACATGACTTCTATGAATTCATAAGTACAGTCGAAGCCGGTGAATTAAACCGTAAAGCTATCGAATCGCTGATCCAGGCAGGTGCTTTTGACGATATAGAACCGAACAGAGCCGTTCTGATGGCAGTATGCGATGATGCTGTCCAGAGGGCTCAGAAGAAGGCTAAGACAGGCAGCAGAGCCCAGATGAGCATATTCCAGCTCGAC
>SVCR01000175.1 GCA_015058265.1 Clostridiales bacterium | reverse complement strand
AAGAGCAAGCGTCCTGACCAAAGAGGAAAGGGACAGCGATGATTTTGCGAAAGTTCTGAGCGGGACAGGCTATACGCTGAAGGGATTTTCCCCGGCAGAAAGATAGATCTGATCGAACAGATCATATTTGCGGACAATAGGAACAAAATGATATCACCGGAATAAAAACAGGAGCGAGCTCATTGATGTCTCGCTCCTGCTTTGTTTATCTGATCATTCTTGATCATGAGATATTATGCGATGTCAAGAACCTTGTAATCCTTAGCTTCTACAGCTTCCTTGAGAACATCGTTCGCTACATCACTGCTGAGAGTCACTACAGCTGTACCTGCCTCATGACTTACCGCTGCCTCGGTAACACCTTCAAGTGCCTCAAGAGCATTCCTTACTGCTGCCTCGCAGTGAGGGCACATCATACCTTCGATCTTTATTGTCTTCTGCATTGAATCTTCCTCTCTTTCATGTTTGATCGTTATTTTTTCTCCTTCGGTCGCGTGACCTCCGGTTGTTGACTGATTGTTGTCGGTGTTCTTCCTGTCTCCCGCGTCGAAGAGATTGAGCCTCAGAGCATTAGTTACGACGCAGAAGCTGGAAAGACTCATGGCTGCTGCACCGAGCATCGGGTTGAGCGTCAATCCGAAAGCGTGTATATATGCTCCTGCGGCAACCGGAATGCATATTGCGTTATAGAAGAACGCCCAGAACAGATTCTCATGGATATTCTTCAGAGTCTTACGACCCAGCCTGACTGCCTTGACGGCGTCGGCAAGCCTGCTGTTGACCAATACTACATCGGCAGCATCAAGAGCGACATCAGTACCCGCGCCGATCGCGATACCGACATTAGCTCTGGTAAGAGCAGGGGCGTCATTGATACCATCTCCGACCATAGCTGTCCTGCCTTGCTCCATAAGCTTACGGATAACTTCCTCCTTGCCTCCAGGAAGGACTTCGGCAACGACCTCATCGACACCGACTTCTGCCGCGATAGCTTCGGCTGTAGACTTTCTGTCTCCGGTAAGCATTACCGTCTTGATACCCATTTCCTTGAATTCTCTGATCGCCTCAACGCTGTCTTCCCTTACGGAATCGGCCATAGCTATAAGGCCGAGGAGTGTTCCTCCCTTGGAGAACAGTACAGAAGTCTTGCCGGCATTTGCAAACTCAGCAGTTTCCTTCAATAATGTATCAACATCCTTCTCGGATATGCCGTTATTTATCATGAAGTCTGCATTGCCGCCTGCAAGTCTGACCGCTTTGGAACCATCCCATGTGAAGGCTCTGACTCCGCCGCCGGGAACTTCTTCATAGTCACTGATCCTGAGTGTAGTGCTGCCGATATGCTTGCAGACTGCTTTAGCAAGCGGATGCTCTGATCTTGATTCGACTGCAGCTGCAACCTCGAGAAGGTCATTCTTCGAAATTCCGCGGCAAGGGAATACATCTGTGACCATCGGATCACCGCCGGTGATCGTACCTGTCTTGTCAAGTGCAACTATTTCTATGCGTCCTGTCTCCTCAAGTGAAGCGGCAGTTTTGAAAAGGATCCCGTTCCTCGCGCCGACTCCGCTTCCGACCATGATGGCAACAGGTGTAGCGAGACCGAGTGCGCAAGGGCAGCTGATAACGAGTACGGATATTGCTCGCGCCAGTGCGAATCCGGCTGTCTGACCGACTGCCAGCCATATGATCAGCGTTACAAGTGCGATCCCGATAACTACCGGAACGAAAACTCCGGAGACCTTATCTGCGATCTTGGCTATAGGGGCTTTGGTCGCTGCGGCATCACTGACCATGTGTATGATCTGTGCCAGTGTCGTATCTTCGCCTACTCTTGTAGCCTTGCAGCGGATAAAACCTGACTGATTAGTCGTTGCTGCGGAAACCCTGTCGCCTGCCTGCTTGTCTACAGGAAGTGACTCTCCGGTCAAAGCAGCTTCATTGACTGCTGTCATTCCTTCAATTATATATCCGTCAACAGGGATATTCTCGCCGGGGTGTACTATGAACTCGTCATCAACTCTGACCTGCGAAACAGGGATCTCGGTTTCTATACCGTTCCTGACAACTACTGCGGTCTGCGGAGCGAGCTTCATAAGACTCTTGAGTGCGTCAGTCGTCTTGCCCTTGGACCTGGCTTCGAGCATTTTACCTATAGTGATCAGAGTCAGGATCATGGCGGCTGACTCGAAGTAGAAGTCATGCATGTAGGCCATAACAGCTTCGCTGTCGCCTGCAAGCTGGGCGCCTGTCATAGCAAAAAGGACATAAGTGCTCCAGCAGAATGACGCAGCGCTTCCGAGTGCAACGAGAGTGTCCATGTTGGGCGCACGATGAATAAGCCCGCGGAAGCCGTTTATGAAAAACTTCTGGTTGATCACCATGACGATCGCTGCGAGGATCATCTGCGCGAGCCCCATAGCAATGTGGTTGCCCTCGAAGAATGAAGGAAGAGGGAAGCCGAACATCATATGCCCCATGGAGAAGTACATGAGTATAAGAAGAAATCCAAGCGAGCTCAGAAGCCTCTTCTTGAGGACAGGTGTCTCGCGGTCTTCCAGAGCAGCTTCTTCTGCTGCAAAGCTGCCGGCATTACTCCCGGCTGCAGATTCTGATGATTTGAGTCTTGCGCCGTATCCGGCATCGGTCACCGCGCGGATCACTTCTTCAGGCGAAGCGCTGCCTTCGACTCCCATCGAGTTGGTAAGCAGGCTTACTGAGCATGAATCAACGCCCGGTAATCCGGAAACGGCTTTCTCTACGCGAGCCTGACAGGCAGCGCAGCTCATACCCGTAACAATGTATTGTTCCATCTTTGATTGATCTCCTGTATCATTTCATCATTTTCTGAAGGGTCGCGACGAGCTCTTCTACAACGTCATCGTTTCCTTCTCTGATATCGTTCCTGACGCAGGTGCGTATGTGATTGGAAAGGAGCACCTTGCTGAAGCTGTTCAGCGCAGCATTGACTGCGGAAGTCTGTATCAGGATATCCGGGCAGTATGCGCCGCGCTCAACCATTGCCTTGATCCCGCGGACTTGCCCTTCGATGCGGCTGAGCCTGTTGATCAGATCCTTATATTCTTCAGGACTGCGGTCCTTTCTCTTCTCACTGCAGGCGCAGCAATCTTTGTTATCTGCCATTATTAAACCTCTATATCCATCCTGTAAATATCTGCGAATACCCGGATCCGGGCTGCATTCAGTATACCCCTATAGGGTACCTTTTCGCCTGTATTATATACCCATGAGGGGTATGCGTCAACAGATGTCTCCTACTCTTGAATGCGTGGCAAGCAAAATGATAATATTTTACCAATAATATGGAAAATTAGGCTCTGTAACAGGGGGCGATCCATAGATCATTGTAGAAAGAGAGATAACGGAGAGGTGGTTAGTATATGGCAAAAAAACTGACACACGATGAGAAGATCTTTAAGCTCATAAAGATCATCACTGACCGCAAAGAGATCATCCTCGGACTCGAGAAGCCTTCTAAGGATTCTCCCGAGTATTGGGGTATGGACTGCGGTTATCAGTATGTCGTAAGAAGATACGGCAAGGATATCGCTGAAGATTGTCTTGATCTGGCATTGAAGATGGGCAAGCGTAAGCCGAGATTCTATGCAGACCTCAAGAAAATGTCCGGTTGGGATGATGCTCATCTTGACAAGGTACTTGAGGCCCTCTGCCAGTTCGGACTGGTTGAATACAACAACGAAAATGAAGACGGTAAGAATCCTGATCATGAGAGGAGATGGATCCTTGACCAGTTTGTACCGGGAAGCGCTGAGATCATGGTGATGAGAGATCAGATCTCACCTGAAACACCGGAGATCGCAGACTTCTTCGAGAGAATGACATATCTGCCGCTTGCAGGTATCACTCAGATGGTGGCACCGGGCGGATCCGGCATAGGAATGCATGTCATCCCTGTAGAGAAGGCTATTCCTGCTGAGTGCGAGTCACTTGACATCGAACATATCTCATACTGGCTCAAGAAATACGAGGGACAGATCGGACTCGGAATCTGCTCCTGTCGTAAACAGCAGACTATCAGAGGAGAGGGCTCCGGAGACATTGCTCAGTACTGGTGCATGGGTCTCGGCGACTTTGCTGATTACTGCCGCGATACAGGAATGGGTTATGACATCACATATGAAGAAGCTATGGAAGTACTTGAGAAGGCTGAAGAGAAGGGTTACGTACATCAGGTAACCAACATCGACGGCAAGAACAAGATCTTCGCGATCTGCAACTGCGCAGTAGGTGTCTGCAATGCTCTTCGTACATCACAGCTTTTCAATACTCCTAATATGTCAGCTTCGCCATACCGTTCAGAGGTTGATCCTGAGAAGTGCGTAGCTTGCGGTAAGTGCGTTGAGGTCTGCCCTGCAGGAGCTGTAAGACTCGGACAGAAGCTCTGCACCAAGCACGGCGAGATCGAATA
>SVCR01000174.1 GCA_015058265.1 Clostridiales bacterium | reverse complement strand
TGCACCTGATACCCGTGCCCGAAAGCATTTTGACACAGGCCTCTGCTTCCGGGAGATTAACGAATATACTGACCCCGTTGAGGCAGCCATGCCTACTGCAGTCGAGGATCCTCTCAGATTGAGGGATATTTATTCCGTAATCATCAGCATTAAACAGAATCATCAGCCTGTGCCTTATCTCTTTCTATTAGTTATATCTGTCCGGCAGTCCGGTCTGTCACGGTTTCAGATCAGTCGTCGCCTCCCTCAGACTTCTCTTCTACCTGTTCAGTCTTTCCGGCCTTCTCGCCTTTCTTACCCTTCTTACCTTTCTTGTCTTCCTTCTCCTCTGGTGGTGGATCAGGTGGCTGTGTTCCGGTTGTGAAGTAATCGCCGAACTTATAAATTACATTAGATGGTCTCTCAGGATATGAGCCGGAATCAGCTCTGTCGATGTTGCTCACTATCTTGCTCCATAGTCTGGCTGCAGCATCAGAACCTGAGTCCATCCTTACATTCTTATCTGTTCCTATCCACAGAGCGACAGAATATCTAGGAGTGAATCCGCAGAACCAGATGTCGTATCTGTCATCTGTAGTTCCCGTCTTGCCTCCGACATCTATGCCGTCGACTCTCGCGCTTGTAGCGATACCGTACTTGACGATACTCTTGAGAACATCGGTCATGATCCAGGCGACACCCTCATCAAGGACTTTGACTGTCTCTGACTTAGCCTCAAGCAGCAGTCTTCCGTTAGCATCCTCGACCTTGGTGTAGCATATAGGAGTGTTTCTCCTGCCGCCGTTCGGGAATGTCGCGTAAGCGATCGACATGTCGAGCGGAGTCACGCCCTCAGACATAGCCCCGAGTCCGAGAGCGGCCAGATTGAGGTCGTTCGTCGACTCTGATGTGTCATCTATAGCCGTCGAGATACCGAATCTCTTGAGCGTATCCATTGAATAGTTGATGCCTACCTGCGACAGAATCTTGACCGCGCAAGTATTGATAGACTTCTGGAGAGCCGTTCTGAATGTCTGCTTGCCGGAGAAGCTCCTGGTAACATTCTGCGGCCATGTCTCTCCGTTGACAGTCATCTGTTCATCGATAACAGTTGAAGCTGTAGTGATATAGTCGCCCCACTGGCTGGTCCCCTGACGGTCATAGCCGGTATTCTTGAACTGGAACTTGTCTCCTTCCTTCTGATATTCAAAGCTCTTCTGAAGAGCTGCCGAGTATACGCTGAGCGGCTTGATCGATGACCCCGGCTGACGAGGATTGGTCGCCCTGTTGAACAGCATCTGACCCGAAGCCTTACGGCTGCCGACCATCGCTTTGACCTCTCCTGTACCGACCTCGGTCACTACCATAGCACCCTGGACCTTAACGCCGTCCTTCACAGCTGAAGGGAAATTGTCCCTGTCCCTAAACTCCTTGGTAATAGCCTTCTGAGCCTGACTGTCCATAGTACTGTAGATGTTCAGGCCCTTGGTATAGATGATGTTCGTTGCCTGCTGCTCATCGATATCGTACTGCTTCATCAGATCCTTCTTGACCGTCTCGATGAGATAGTCCTTGAATGCCGACTTGGAAGCAGTTGTCTCTGTGCCCGGCTTGATGAACTTCTTAAGAGGCTTGGTAGCCTTCTTCATCTGCTTCTTGGTTATATAGCCCTGATCGTACATCAGGCCCAGGATCATATCTCTTCTGTCCTTGGAAGCGTCATTAGCATAGAGGCCCTTCTGGATCTTGGTCGTATTCTCGCCCTTCTCGGTCACGAGCAGCTGATATGTTCCCGGCGCCTGAGGCAAAGCGGCCAAAGCAGCGCACTGCGCAAGTGTGAGATTCTCTACAGTCGTTGAGAAATAAGTCCTCGCCGCGGTGTCGACACCATAACATCCATACCCCAGGTAGATCGTGTTGAGGTATGCCGTAAGGATATCCTCTTTGCTGAGCTCCTGCTCTATTTCATAAGCGTAATAGATCTCAGTGATCTTACGTTTGATGGATCTTACGCTCTTATCCTCCGGCAGGAATACGTTTCTGGCCAGCTGCTGAGTGATCGTACTCGTACCGCTGATCCTGCCGCCTCTGAATCTCTCAAGGACAGCACCGATGATACGCTTGATGTTCAGACCTCTGTGTGTCCAGAAGGTCTTGTCCTCTACAGCGATGAACGCATTCTTCAGATTTTCCGGGAGTTCCTCATATGTTGAAAGCTCACGGTTTTCTGAGAAGTATATCTCATCTACAAGCCGTTCTTTATCATCGTAAATATGAGAGCTGACATCCAGAGTGTTATAGATCTGATCCGGATGAATGGTTTCGGCATTGCTTATTACATAAGCGACATACGCGGTGCCGGCTATTCCGCCCGCAAACATGAACACAAGCATAGTGATCACGAAGGCGCGCACGAATGAGCCGAACTTGCTTCTCTTCTTCTTGATCTTTCTCTTCTTAGGCTTGCCTTTACCTCTTGCAGCCTTACCGGCAGCACCTGCACCGGCTGCCTTAGCAGGTCTCGATCCGGAACCGGACTTAGAGCTCTTGCTTCCTGAAGCCGCCCCTGACTTCTTGCCTGCGGAGCCGGATGATACGCTCCTGGCTGCCGCTCCTGAACCGGCAGCGGTTTTCTTCTTATTGGCTGATGCAGTTTTCTTCTTACTGGTCTTAGCAGCCATCTTCTTCCTCTTCTTAGTAGTATTTTCTCCACCTTGGTCAGGTGTCTCGGCACTCTTGACCAGAGTCCCGCTGACAGGCGCGAATCTGATCGTATTCTTCAGGCCGAAGCTCTTAGGCGATTCGCCATCGACATCGCCCTCTCCGGAAGCTTCCGGATAATCAGGAAAAATAAATTCCTCCAGAGACAGTTCTTCATCGTCTCCTTTTTTTACATCTACATCATCGATATCGATCTCAGGTTCCACAAAACCGTCAGCATCTCTCTTCACAGGCTTCTCATCTGAGCTCGTCTTAGAAGTTTTGACTTCTGCTGCTTTCTTTGCCGGCCTTTCATCAGCCGAACTGCCTGCAGATTCCTTTGCAGTATTATGATTACCGGCCTCAGGCGCTGCAGTCACAGCTCCGTCGTTGTCTATCTCCGCAAAAACAGGAGCTGATGTCATTCCCGGAAGCGATTCAACGGAAAGCTCTCCATCATCACCGGCGGAAGCTGCCTTCTCTCTGGCTTTTCTTCTTTCTTCAGGCACTGCCCTGTCCCTGCTCCCGGACACGGAAATACGCTTGACACCCCTTGCGGCCTCTGCATTCTGAGCGTCAGCAGTAACAGTTCGAGTATTCCTGTTGTCAGCAGCCGGAGAACTGAAATCGAAATCAAGTCCCTCGAGATCTTCCTCGATCAGATCGCGGATATCATCCTCCGGTCTGACTGCACCGTTCTTACCGGCTCCGCTCTGAACGTTCTGCCCGTCATCTCTGTGGACCTGTCTGTTCTTGTTCTTATTCTTTTTCTTGTTGTTACCCTTGGACAACTCGGTCTCCTTGAATGTATTTTCATGCTGCCGGATATATCCGGGCAGCAAAAATCGCATCAGAATAGAATTCTGACACGATTATATCACAAGATGTAGAGACATTTACATTAATAAACATCTATATACAGATTATTCAAAAGCTATTCAGTACCTATTCGGCGCCTAATATCGAACGCCTTGAGGGGCCTGCGCAAAGCCGCATAAGGCCTCCCCTCTTGCATGAACATTTCTGTTATTACCGGATAACTGTCAATTCTCTGCTGTAATGGTTGAGGACTTCTGCACCGTCCTCTGTAACCAGTACCAGATCCTCGATCCTGACTCCTGTCTCGCCCGGCAGATATATCCCAGGCTCGATCGAGAATATCATTCCCGGTTTCAGCAAGGTTTCGTTCACTGCCGAAACATCACCGTATTCATGGGTCTCCAGGCCTATGAAGTGACCGAGTCTGTGCGTGAAGTACTCTCCGTAGCCTGCGTCGGTTATGATCCCGCGTGCAGTGTCGTCCAGAACATGGATAGGAACACCCGGCTTGATCTTTTCGACAGCAGACTGATTGGCCTTCTTCACTATCTCATATACCTTGCGGTCGAGATCACTGGCCTCCTGAAATACGAATGTCCTCGTCATATCCGAGCAATAACCGTCTGCGATACATCCGACGTCAAAGAGTACGACATCACCTTTCCTGAGAACGGTACCGTCAGGCGAATGATGCGGGTCGGCAGCATTGGCTCCGAATGAGACTATAGGGTCGAAAGAAAAGCCCTCTGCTCCGAGTTTCAGATAGATGTCCAGCATCTGCTCCTCTATCTCCTTCTCAGTAACGCCCTCTTTCACAAGTGCGCGGAATTCTGCCATCGCTGCGTCATTGATCTGCGAAGCCCGGCGCATTTTGGCCTTCTCGTCATCATCCTTGATGCCGCGAGTAGTATCTACTGCAAGTGACGAGTTGATGAAACCGGCAGCGGCACCCTTCTCCATCAGCGGAAGGAGAAATCTGGCTTTGATATCCTTGTCTACACCGAGAACAGATG
>SVCR01000173.1 GCA_015058265.1 Clostridiales bacterium | reverse complement strand
GGTAAACTTGATCACCTTGCCGACACTGAGAGTCTGAGCCTTCTTCTTTAGCTTGCTGTACTTGACAGTTGCTGTCTTAGGACTGACCTTGAGCGTATTAGCCTTCTTAGGCAGCTTAGCTATTACCTCAGTCTTTGTTTCCTTGCAGACAGTGCATGTATAAGTCCTTACACCTGTGCTTGTCGTGGTGGCTTTCTTTGTCACCTTGCCCGCATCCCATGTATGTCCCTTGGCCGGAATCGATCCGCCCGGAACAACCTCATGGCAGTGTCTGCACTCGGAGTACTCAAAGCCCTCTTCCGTACATGTTGGTTCAATTACCTTTGCAGGCTCTCCGAGCGGGTCATGCTTCGTTTTCGGAATGGTTATCTCCGATCCTTCTTTTACCTCATTGCATATGTTGCACTTGAGAGCTTCCGTTCCTTCCTCTTTGCATGTAGCCGCTTTAGTAACATCAAATGAATATGCATGTCCGATAGCAGGAATCTCTCCTTCTCCCAGAACTGTTGTTCCATCCAGAACCTGATAGCTTCCTGCTTTGCTACATGTTGCCGCTGTCATCTCAAGACTGCAGTTTTCAGGATAATAGACTGTATCTCTTTCTGCTCCGCATTCTGAGCACTTTATATATGCTCTCTTGTAATACACTTCGGAATTATCAGCTGCATTTTCCTGTGCGCTTTCGGATGAGCCGTCAATGCCCTCCCCATTTGAGCCATCTGCTGAATCCGGTTCAGACTCTGCCGGTGCAGGTTCTGCAGCCACTTCCGCTGCAATTATCTTTGAGCCCTCAGGAATTTCGTCACGCGTATATGTTTTATCCGGCTCTTCTGTGAATTCACCGGCCCATCTATGGCCCGGAGCATTTAAAGTCTTACTAACTGTATAATCGCATTCTTTGTCGATTACTCCGTCATCATCCGTGTCATGGCCCTGACATTTTTTCACCCATGTGTCCTGATCGCAGGCATCAGGTGCCGCAGGGTATGCAGGCTCCCAACCGCCGAAGTTATGGGTCCATGTGATGTCCTGAACCTCAAATACCGCAACGCTTCCCTGTACATCTGCCTTTTCTGGCTCTACTTTGACAGCATATTCGCCAGGTTTGAATACCGTCAGAACACCGTCCTTGATAATCGCTTCATCCTTGGACGGAATATTATCTCCATAGAAGCTGTATCTCACTTCAGGTACAGCCACTCTTTCCTTTCCCGGATCGATTTCCTGCCACTCCTCCTTGGCCTGATCCCAATACCAGTACTCAAGACGGCCCTTGAGAGTGATATCCGTAGAAGGATTCTCGTCATATGTATTGACTGCGAGCTCAAGGTCTCCATCCATGAATCCCAGGGTGACACGTCCGACGCTCTTGTATTTATCCGCCTTTACAATGATATCGTCTATTTTCTCAGAATACTCGCTTGCTTTCTTCACCTTCACGTGAACCGTGTACTCGCCCGCCTCCGTGATGGTGAGTGCAGGATAGTTACCGTAATCCTTACCTGTATCTTTATCGATGTTAGGCAGGGATTCGATCTTAGCTCCCTTCACGCCGCTGTCCAGAGTAAACGCAAGCTCAGGATTATCGCCCTTGTACTTGCCGCCGAACGGAGTAGTGTATTCTACAAAGTTCTCCAGATTGATTGACGGCTTCGTATCCTGTGCCGTGATCTTAATCATCGAAGGATTGTTTGTCTTGATTACGAGTTTCCTGCTCTCCGTTACCTGGATGTTTACAGGATCGATGTTGTAACCGGATGCAGAAGCACTGAGGGTGTAGCTGCCCGGCTCGTAGATATACAGATTGCCGTTACTTATCTCGGCCCTGTTGCTGTCCGCATTAACATCGAAAGTAACCGCCGGCTTTTTTCCTTCCCATACGCCCGAGTCCTGATCGTAATACTTCAGCTGACTTGCAAGGTCCTCTATAACGATATAGTCGTCCTTGTCCTCAAGCGTCAGCTCTTTCTGCGACTTCGCAGGCTTCTCCAGCTTTATGGTTTTCAGCCAGTCTTCACGGCTGACATTTATCTTTATCGGAGCTATCTTGTAGTTCAGATAATTCTTATTTCCGCCTTCTGTATTGTAGGCTCTGGCCGAAATCTTGTATGTTCCCGGGGCGGTAACGATGAGTTTCCCGCTGCTGTCGATGTACGCTCCTTCACCGTCGTCATCCACCGTGAACTCGATCTCAGGCACATCCCTGGTCACCCATTTGCTGCCTTCTTCTATGCTCTCGTCATAGAATCCTGTGTATTTATCTCCATACTGATCGTAGTAGCCCACGTACTCAGGCAGGTTAAATGCCCTGTACGGCTGTTTCTTTGTTATGGTGAGGTCGTCATCGTCAAACTCCGGCTTCTCAAGCGTGATATTGGCCAGTTCAACCTGCCTCCTGGCTTCAATCTCAAGCCAGTTGGAATACAGTTTGTCTGCGCCTTCGCCGTATGTAAACGCTCTTACCTTATATGTTCCCGGTTTCGAGAATTCGGCATCACCGTTCTTCTCGACTTTTATTCCTTCTATGTCCTGGCTATCCCAGCAGATAGGGAATCCTCTGACCTTACCGGTGGTGTCAAGAACTCTGGCAGTAAGCTTCTCGCCGAGATTCACTTTATCCGTATAGATGCCGCTGTACGATCCGTCAATTTCAACTTTGTCCGGGAGCATCGTAGCATCAGCTACCTTGAGCTGAATGACTGGAGTCTCTATCTGTTTTTTCTCCTCCGGTGTCAAGTATGGATATTCTCTGCTCGTGTCGGTCAGAGTATCGTTATCCATTATTTTCGTATCATTGCTCGGATCTACGATCCATTTAAGATAAACCTTATCGTCGTTCCCGGCATCGTCGTCCACAATAACGTACTGGCTCTTAAGTGTGCTGTTATTATTGAGGGTGAACTTGCCGAATTTGATCTTTCCTGGCTCAGGATTTTTATCTTTTTTGCTGTTATCCTCGACCACCTCTGAGCTGTCTGCATCATAAACTTTCCACTCGCCCCAGTTCTGTTTGAACCCGTAGAAATCAGCACGTTTTTCGTTAAGGCCCTGCAGCTCGATGCCGTCGAGATAAACAGTCTCATGAGGCTTGGTGTTATACACCTTGCTGTCCTTTTTGAGAACAACTTCCTTCAGAGGATAATACGCAACTATCTGATCCAGGGAAGCCGACATATTGACCTGATTGGATTTCAGATTGCTTGCGCTCTCGAGTAAAGGCAGCTCTGTGGATATGTTCTCCAGAGTGATTCTCTTTCCTGTTTTGGAGCTCATGAGGTCTTTATAGTTGCTCCTGGTGTCGGCCGCAATATCCGCAGCTATACTTTTCCAGTCAATCTTGTTGCTCTTATTCCATGCAGCCTTGTCGCACCAGGAATTCAGCTTACCCTTTGCTCCGTCATATCCCTGAGTATTCTTATTGACGACGGCGCGATTGTAAAGGCTGCCGAGAGCGCTGTTTCCCGAGGTTTCGGACGCATCGGTGCCGTCAAATATAACGTTCATCCACTGCTTGTCATATCTGGATGAAGTGATTCCTCCGGAGGCGCCGTTATAGTAGTCGCCGCTCATCGCAAAAATCGCCACCTTGTAGCTGAGTACAACAGGCTGCTGATATACTTCCTGAGTCAGCTTGTCTTTGGCATTCTGTGTTATTTTCGCTACTGTATACGGCGGGAGCTCGAGCTCTGAACTGATCGTCTTATCATCCGCATTTGACCTGCTGGTCGCCTTTCCCTTCGTGGTACTCCACATCTGGCTCCACGAGAATCCAAAAGTAATAGTTGCCCTCGGAAGCATCGGTGCGCCCTCATTACCCAGTCCATATATCCAGGTGTTTATAGTCGACCCGACGCTTTGTGTCTGGCTCCACTGGAAAGTGTCCTGTGTTGAAATAGTGGTCGATTCCGTTATGGTATTTTTCAGAGCAGATGTATGTTTGGACTTGTTCGGTGTCGTATTCTTCAGGTACGATTGAGTGGCTGTGCTGTCATTTTCAGCGAATTTGATGCCTACCGCATCATCGGCATAGTTTCCCATTTTTCCCATGAGAATATCCGAGCCGCCTGCGATCTTGTTTGCGGCTTCCACATAGCGCAGATCGTTTGCAGCTATCGGAACGAGCTCAAAGTCATATACTGCAAGACCCATGCTGACATAATCATAGTCACCGCTTGCTCCCTTGCGATTTACGCTTGTAACGATGCTGGCAAAGCCGCTGCCCGTTTCTGTTTTGTCATCCGCAAGAGCCGGGAGGCGATACTCGCTTTTTGTCTGATCGTTGCCGTTGCCGAGAAAATCATCTACGCTGACATCATTATCATCAGAGCAGTTTCTGAGCTCCTGACCCATAAGTGTTCGTGCATCCTTCAGACTTCCTATGGCCGTGATTCCGGTGGCTCTCATCTCATCCCAGCATGTCTTTCCATCATGACGAGACGAAGTTCTTGCCAGCTGCTCTGCCAGATTGCGTATGGACCAATCGTACTCCACGTAATCATCACTGACACCTTCTTTGTCTATGTTGAAGTGTTTATCGAAGGAATTGTCCGCATTCTT
>SVCR01000172.1 GCA_015058265.1 Clostridiales bacterium | reverse complement strand
CCTTCTCTTTTTCAGCCTTTTCCTTTTCTGCTCTCTCTTTTTCCCTCTGCTTCCGCGCTTTTCTTATCTTATGTCTGATCACCAGATATATGATCAGTATCGCAATTATGACTATAATCGCCACGAGGAAGAAGAATTTGGCATCTGCCTTGAACTTGGCCCAATTCAGGCTCAGGTTCTTGCTGACGAATTCGAACATTATGAACAGCACGACCAGCACTATTACAGCAATGATCACTAAGATGCCTACTCCGCCTCTTTTATTTGATTTCCATAATTTATTTCTCTGCATATCTCCGCTCCCTTATCTCTATACAAGCTCACCGGCGTCTGCTCTCGCCTGCTCTTCAGGCGTCATCTTAGTTGCAGTCACTCCCACGAATGCCAGAAGGAGGCATATCACAGGCATCGAATAATTGAATACCGCCCATGGAGCATAGACTGCCGCTGTGATCCCGAGGGTATTCGCTATGAACATACCGCAGGTATTCCAAGGCACGAGACACGAAGTGACTGTGCCCGCAGATTCCAGCGCATTAGACAGACTCTTAGGGTGGAGTCCCGCCTTCCTGTAGGCAGAAGCGTACATCCTGCCCGGCACGAGTATCGATATGTACTGCTCAGGCATAACGACATTCGACAGAATGCAGGTAGCCTCCGTAGCTCCGATGAGCCCGGCATCGGACTTAACCTTCTTCGTGATAGCTTTGATGATCACCTCCAGCTGACCGGTCCCCTCCATAATGCCTCCGAACATCATGGCGATCACAGTCATCAATATGGAACTCGCCATATTCATAAGACCGCCCGTTGTCAGCAGGCTGTTGAGAGCTTCTACTTCAGTATTGCAGGTGAAGCCTGTCAAACCGGCAGTCAGTATGTCTCCCAGAGATACTCCGTTATGCAGGAATTCGAGATCCGAACTGTAGATCGCAAGATCGCCCTGCATGATCGGCGCCATGACCGATGCCGTTATCAGTCCCATAGTGATACCCGGGATAGCCGGGATCTTGAGTGCTATAGCCAGTATGACGATCACCGGCGGCAGCAGCAGCAGCGGACTGATATTGAAATTATTCCTTAATCCTTCCATGAGGACTGCAGTCTGCGAGTCATCCAGGTTGCCGCCGGAAACATGAGCAAACCCATAGATGCCGAAGAACAGCAGTGAGATGATATAAGCCAGAGCTGTAGACTTTATCATGTACTTCACATGAGTGAATACATCAGTACCTGCCATGGCCGGCGCCAGATTGGTCGTATCCGACAGAGGCGACATCTTGTCACCGAAATATGCTCCGGCAAGGATAGCTCCGGCGGTAGGTCCGACAGGCATCCCGAGACCTTTGCCGATCCCGATAAGTGCCAGTCCCATAGTGCCCATAGTTCCCCACGAGGTTCCCGTTGCGAGCGAAGTTATCGAACATATCAGGACAGCTGCCACGAGGAAGAATTTCGGCGAGAGCAGTTTGAGTCCGTAATATATCATCGTCGGTATCGTTCCTGAGATCAGCCACGAGCCGATCATCATTCCAACAATTGCCAGAATAAGGATCGATTGCATGGCCTTAGATATACCGTCGATCATCATGCTCTCGATATCTGCCCAGGCATGACCGAGCACCATAGCCATAATAGCCGCAAAGATAACGCCGATGAACATCGGGATGTGAGGATCTGCCTCGAACACTTTGATCCCGATCGACATCACTATAATCAGGCCCATGAATGTCAGGAGAGCCTGCCAGAGTTTTGGCTGCTTTATTTCTCTTTCATCTAAAAAAATGTTTTTCAAATTCTGTTCCTTTCACCCTTTTTAATGATTGTTTTCTATAATAATTTCAATTGCGAGCAAAGCTGCGTTCCCGGAGGACCGGATGAGTCAAGCCGGATCAATCCTTGCCGATGAACTCTCTTATGATCGAATATTCCGGAACAGCCTCAGCCGAAGTGATCGGTCTGAAGAATCTCAGGAAATTAAGTATTCTCTGTGCTTCAGGATACTGCGCGCTGCTCTCAGGTATCGCCTTGAGTAAAGGCTCGGCATACGTCTTCAGCAGATTGGTCTCATACATCGTGCTGGAATTGAACACTATATCAGCAGAGGAACTGTACGGGAATACATTCACGCTTTCCCCCGCTCTGACCTTAGGCCATGCTTCCAGAGTTGCTTCTGCCGAATTTCCCCTGAACTGATTATCTCTTACCATCCTCCTCAGCAGTCTTGTGTCTGCAGTCGACAGGCGGTTGTGTCTGTCGACACCCATCAGGGTCAGCGGACTGATATAGATCTTGAATTTCTGCTTCGCAGGTATGTTTGCCGTCAGGTCTTCATTCAGGCTGTGGATACCTTCGATAACGATGATCTGATTCTCACCCGCCTTCATGATACGCTTTCCGAAGATCTTGGACCCTTTGATGAAGTCAAATTCCGGAAGATCGACCTCCTTGCCTGCGATCAGCGCTTCCATCTGCTCATTGAACAGCTCGAGGTCCAATGCTCCCAGCCCTTCGAAGTCAGGCTCGCCATCCGGTCCGAGCGGAGTCTGATCTCTCTCAACGAAGTAATCATCTGTGCCGAGATAAAGCGGCTCGTCTGAGATCTGACTGATTGCTTTGCACAGTCTCTTGGCAAAAGTAGTCTTTCCGCTTGAGGACGGTCCGGAAATAAGGACTATCCTGCGCCCGTTCTCAACTATCTGCGACGCAAAGCCTTCGATGATATGGTTGTGGAACCATTCGTTCGCACGGATCAGTCCCACGGAATTGCCCTCAGCGATAACACGGTTGGTATCAGCAAGATAGTGAAGTCCGATCTCCTTCCTCACTCTCTTGGTCTCAGCATAAGCATCGTACAGTTTATCATCATCTCTGTAATCAGGCAAAGTCTCCGGTCTGAGAGCATTAGGAAGCCGCAGAAGCAGTCCGTTCCTGTAAGGTCTCAGCTCGAAGATATCGATCATCCCCGTTTTAGGAAGAAGCGCGCTGTACATGCAGTTTCTGTATCCGTCGATATCAGCGATCTCCACCGTATCTCCGCTCTCCAGGACGTCGAGCAGTTCCGCTTTCTCGTGATAGCCCAGCTGTTCCCACTTCCTGCGCGCTTTGTCAACATCACACTGATCCACTTCGACATCATGATCCTCGCGGACGATAGCTTCCATACGGTTCCAGATCCTGTGGATATCCGTTGCGTTGATATTGCCCTTTTTCTTATCTATATATGTGAAATAACCCTGATTAAGCGAGTTTCCTATTCTTACGTTTACATCCCCCAGGACATCCCTGACTGCTTTGAGGTAGATCAGGATAGCAGTATTGTGATAAGCCCTCTCATCACGGATATTCTTGATGCGAAAACCGTTGCTCATCGTATATCCTCCCTCCGCCTGATGCGGTCTTCAAAAAGATGACATATATGGTAATTATACCACACGTCAGGGGTTGGGTTTTTCTGTTTTTTTGTTCCCCTCAAACTCCCGCGCAATTGACTACGAATTTGCTTTTCTATAGAATTATTTCAATAGATCAGGACCATCCATCAGCATGGTCAGAAGTTGTTATTCATAGGAGGGTAAGAAGGATGAAGAAGGAATATGAACCTCTATTCACTCCTTGGAAGATTGGAAACGTTGAGATCCCTAACAGGATCGTCCAGACTTCCATGGGAGGTACTTCTCTGTTCGGATGGCTCGAGCCTTGCCACTTTGATAAGGAAGCTGCATATCACATACTGAACCGCGCTCAGGAGAACGTCGGCCTTGTGCTTCCGGGCATGCAATGTGTAAGAGATACCATGGGCAGAAGATGGCTCTATCAGAACAAGAAGATGTTCAAGGATCTCGCAGAGTGGATGCCTGAGTTCCACAAGACAGGCTCTAAACTGTTCATACAGCTTGCCGGAGGTTTCGGCCGTTCAATGGCTATCAACGACATGTTCGTGAAGATGCTCAAGAACAAACCATTCGGAGCTATATCCAAGCCGTTCGTAGATATAGAGTATTGCTGCGCTTCCGCTTCGGAGACCCCTAACAGATGGTATCCTGAGCTGAAATCAAGGCCGATGACTATCGAGGAGATCCACGAGATGGTCGAGGCTTTCGCAAAGACAGCAAAAATGTGCAAAGACGCCGGTGTCGATGGTGTCGAGATCCACGCCGTGCACGAGGGATATCTGCTCGACCAGTTCACTATAGCGAACATGAACTACAGAACCGACCAGTACGGCGGCTCATTCGAGAACAGATTCAGATTCCCTGTCGAGATAGTTCAGGCTATCAAGAGAGAATGCGGAGACGACTTCCCTGTCTCACTCAGATACTCGGTAGTATCCAAGACCAAAGGCTGGCTCCAGGGCGCGCAGCCGGGCGAAGAATTTGTTGAGTTCGGGCGCGACATGGCTGAGTCTGAGAAAGCGATCAAGTATCTGTCAGACGCAGGATATGATATGTTCAACTGCGATAACGGTACATATGACGCATGGTACTGGGCACATCCGCCGGTCTACATGCCGGACAACTGCAACTTCGAGGATGTCGCTCATATCAAGAAGTTCACTG
>SVCR01000171.1 GCA_015058265.1 Clostridiales bacterium | reverse complement strand
TTCTGGAGTTCCTGTGCTCAGCGCGCTCAAGAAGAGAATAGATCGCTTTGCGCACCAGTACCATAGGCGGCTTTCGCCCTTCACGTGTAAGTGCGTACATATAGCAAGGTCTCACCGGAACACCGGCGTTCTTCTCAGCCTTGCGGCATACGCGTTCCCAATCAGTTCCGAGCAAAGCGTCTACGCATGTCCCGCAGACCATCACTACAGGAGGCTTCTCATCGAGATACTCTACGACCTCTCTGACGGCCTCAGGAACTTTGGCCAGATGATCTCCGTTGACTATGTCTGATTCATCCATCAGGAGGAAGAAGAATCTGTCCTCATATCCCGGGACTTCGGACAGCAGCTTGGTATTGCGTCCGCAGCATCCCGGAGCCACCAGGAGCATGACAGATCCCGGCACAGCAAGTCCTGCCCGCTTGACACCGAATCCGGTCGCGCCCGGCGAGTTGAATGCTAGTGTCGCAGGTGAACTGTAGATCAGCTGAGTCGAAGGGATCAGCTCGGGCGGTATGTTATCGCGTCCTGCGTTATTCAATTCTCTGATGCTTATGCTGTACGGTCTTGTGCTCATCATTATTCTTCATCGAGAGCAAGCAGGCTCTCTGCAAGTTCTATGAATCTGCGGCTTATAGGGAGTGAGCTGTCTCCTTCTATGACAGTCTTGCCTTCCTCTTCAAAATGATTGATGTCATCGCTTCTCGGGATATCTCCGACTATCCTGAGTCCTCGCTCAGCAGCGAATTCCCTGACCTTGGTCTCCTCTTCAGGAATGTTCCTGCGGTTCAGGATGATCCCCGCTACATCGGCATAGCCTCTGTCGGCAAAATTCTCTACTGCGCGGTAGATATTGTCTGCTGCATAGAGCGCCATCTTCTCACCGGATGTTACGATCAGGACATGCTCAGCATATCCCTCTCTGATCGGTGCGGCAAAGCCTCCGCATACTACATCGCCGAGCACGTCGTACATGACGACATCCGGACGTGCTGTCTCGAAGAGTTCAAGATCCTCAAGAAGATTGAAAGTAGCGATGATGCCGCGTCCCGCGCAGCCGAGTCCGGGAGTCGGTCCTCCGGTCTCAATACACAGAATATCTCCGTATCCGACCTGTGAGATCTCCTCTATCGATGAAGGATCGCTGTCGTGATCCCTGAGATATTCCATCACAGGCTGCTGCGCTCTTCCGCCGAGCAGGTTGATCGTCGAATCAGCCTTAGGATCACATCCTATCTGGATGACCTTCTTGCCGAGAGCCGCAAAAGCCGCTGACAGATTAGCTGTCATAGTGGACTTACCTATTCCGCCCTTGCCGTATATCGCGAGTTTAAGCATTATTATTCTCCTACTGAAAAAGGCTTTTTCTGCTGATAGTCCAACAGAAAAAGCCTGCATTATCAATGTGTCTGTCACCGGCGCAGTTCCCGCACCGGAGCAGTTGATATTCGCAAACTTCCTGCTTGGATAACCTTGCAGTCAGGATGACTTTATGAACACCTAAAGATTATACATTATAGAACTGTAAGAATCAACGAAAGCCGCATTCATACGACAGCTATAACTTACCGTATGAATAATAACACCGCAGCTTTGCATCGGTCAACTCAGCAGTTCTTCTTTGAGCTTTCCGAGTATAAGTCTGTCCATCTCATCGTCTTCTACCTCAGCGAAGTTCTTACGGTACTTCACGTAGAACAGGGCTCCGGCCGCTACCCATATAGCGAGTGCTATGAATGACTGGACGCTCATCTGTGCCGGTGAGAACGGAAGCAGCAGTAAAGCCAGTATGATAAGTGATATCACGGCTCCTGCTATCGCTGTCCATGGCTTAAGATCGCTTGAAGGATCTCTGCGCGCGAGTCTGTAAGCGGACAGACATGTATAGCAATAGCCTATAGCTGTTCCGACAGAGCACATATCTATCACCCATCCGAGGACATTGCGTCCGAAGAGCGGGCAGATGTAACAGATGAACATTATGAATATGATCGCCGTTCCCGGTGTCTGATACTTGTCATTGAGACTTCCGAATCTGTTCGGCAGCATGCGGGCTCTTCCCATGCTGAAGAGGAGTCTGCTGCCTGCAAGATAGAATCCGTTGATTCCCGTGAAGATCGCCATTAATACAGCAACAGAAACGAAAGAAGTTCCTGCTCTTCCCATGGATCTGTCCAGCATTGCTCCGGTCAGCCATTTGACATTTCCGCCGTCCTGATCCTTGAGTTCAAACAGATCCCTCCACGGGATAACGATATCAGTTATAACGGCCATGGATATATATATGAGCGCACCGATAATGAGCGCAGATACGATCAGCTTCTTGACCTTGCGGTTGTCAAAATTATATTCCTCAGCTGCCTGCGGTATCGTGTCGAAGCCGACAAAGCAGTACGGAGTTACTACCAATATCGCAAGTATGCCCGAGAACAGGGATTTCCCTTCCCCGTAGTATGGTCTGAGATTGCTGATATTTGTATCCCCGGAAACGAATGTGCCTATCAGCGCAACAGCTACAGTAGCACACATGAGAATAGCCATTATCAGCTGGATACGGCCTGTTTTCCTTACTCCGATGTAGTTGAGAACAGCAAAAAGCGTAAGGAAGAATATCGAAAGAAGGACTTCTCCTGCATAAACCTCATATCCGGCGATCGTATAGAGATAACCGATTTTGAAGATTCCCGGAAGGACATAAGAAGCTAATACAGGTATGGCTGTAGCGTTCATAGCCGCCAGAGTGACATAACCGAGAAGCATCATCCATCCGCATGCATAGGCCTGAGGCCTGTTGAACGCAAAATATGTATAAGCGAATTCGCCGCCCGCTACCTGGCATTTAGGGATCAGATACGCATAGCAGAGTCCGATCACTATCATAAGGAGTCCGCCGAGCAGAAAACCTATGATAAGAGCAAGAGGCCCGCCTGCCTGTCTTGTCCATTCAGCACCCTGGATAAAGCATCCCCATCCTATGATAGCTCCGACTGCAAGCGCCCACACTGAGCCCGGACTCATCTGCTTGTTCAAACCTTTTCTTTCATCCATGCTGTATATCTGCTCCCGTTCCTGTTATCCGTTCGCCATTTCAGGCAAACACTATGTGTGATTGTAAATGGTAAGTACACTGCAGGTCAATACCGGTCTTATTCCCGCCGTACAGTAAAACAGCGGATAGCCTTACGACTATCCGCTGAAGTAATTCCCGTATTAATAGATTACTTGTTGACTGCGTCCTTGAGGGACTTTCCAGCCTTGAATACAGGAGCCTTGGAAGCAGGGATCTCGATAACAGATTCTGGCTTCTGAGGGTTTCTTCCGGTTCTTGCTTTTCTGCTTCTTGTTTCAAAAGTACCGAATCCGATCAGTCTAACACTGTCGCCGTCAACAAGAGCCTGCTCGATCGACTCGAGAACTGCGTCAAGAGCGACCTCAGCATCCTTTTTCTTGAATCCAGTCTTATCTGCAACCTTTGCAACCAGTTCAGCTTTATTCATAATCCAATCCTCCTTCAAAAATTGAAAACATATCTGCGCTATTATAGACTGATTTCAGTCTATATGTCAACCTCAAACAAATTAATGGTTGACCTTTTTATTGGTCGTTACAAATGTCCCTTTATGGCGATAATTAATCTCTGGCGAGGTGAAGTTTTACCGCAATATCGAACAGCTTATCGCCCTTAGGCATCAGTTCAAGTTCGTCCCTGGTGACCGCTTTGGTCACGAATACCGTGACAAAGTATACTATCACAGCAGCAATAATGGCTATTCCGGTCGATACCGTGTTGCCTGCATGCAATAATGACATGACTTGATAGACCGCAGCTGCTCCGGCACCCATTATACCTGCAGCTATGAGCGGCTTGACGAATATACTTTTCAGGTCAAGTTCAACGCCCGCGTGCCTTCTGAGCCCTGCATAATTCAATCCTCCGGCTATAAGATACGCCATAACCGTTCCCATAGCTGCTCCATTGATATTGAGGCTGTGAATACCGACCAGGAAATATGTTATGACTATCTTGATCGCCGCACCTATAGTGAGATTGATGACCGGCAAAGCCATTTTGCCTATTCCCTGCAGGCTGCTTGACAGTGTCCTCATTATCGCCAGAGCGATGATACTCAGGGACAGTATCTGCAGAGTCGGGACAGCCATGTTTGCTTCTTCCGGCTTGGTAGGATACAGCATGCACAGTATCGGTCTTGCCAGCACGATGAGTCCTATAGCGCAAGGATAAGCGATGATCATCATAGACTTCAGACCTGTCTTGATATTACGGTCGAGGTCTTTCTTCTTCTTGAGCGTGAACGCGGTCGTTACCGCCGGTATAAGGCTGATAGTGATGGCGTCGACGAATACCACCGGAAGGCTTACCAGCGGGTCGCAATAGCCGCTGATCAGGCCGTACAAA
The DNA here is from genome assembly GCA_015058265.1 of Clostridiales bacterium. The sequence continues at coordinate 169 of SVCR01000171.1, read as the reverse complement.
GTCTGTGACATCTTGAGGTCCCAACCTGTCGCCTGCAGTCTTCTCATAATGACAGCGAGGTCTATCGTATTCATCAGAGGCATTATTGCAGATCCTATCGTGATAGGTATGACTATCTCCACCAGTTCTCTGAATCTCTGCCTGTCGGTCTCGATCCTTATGACTGAAC
>SVCR01000170.1:501-4598 GCA_015058265.1 Clostridiales bacterium | reverse complement strand
TGCTTCAAATCCATATATAGTTTGATCTGTCTGTACCGTTAAGCCTGTCCCCGATCCTCTGCGGAGCTGTCTTCAGAGCAGGGTCACTGTCCTCTCTCCGCCGGATCCGGCGTATTCAAGACTTACGACCAAAGCGTTTTCCGGCAGCACATCGGCAACGATGTCCGCCCATTCTATCACCGACACTCCTCCGTCATCGAGATAGTCCTCTGCTCCGATATCAAGCAGCTCACTGCCCGAGGAAAGTCTGTAAACATCAAAATGGAAGAGCGGTATCCTGCCGCTCCTGTATTCTTTGACGATGGTGAAGGTCGGGCTGTTTACTTCCTCCGTAACGCCAAGTCCTTCAGCTATATATCTCGTCAGCGCTGTTTTGCCTGTGCCTAGATCACCGACCAGTGCAATGATATCACCCGGTTCCAGGGCATCAGCAATGCGGAGGCCCAGTTCCCGGGTCTCCGCTTCGCTGCTTATGTTTATAGTTTCTCTTTCGATGTATTTCATGCGTTATAAAGCTCTATTTCTGCTCACCGGCAACAACGACTGCCGCTTCTCTGTGCAGGAATCCGCTTACCCTCTTGTATAACAGGAAAGTCAGGATCGAGTTCAGGCCTGCCTTAATGAGATTGAACGGGATTATCGCGGTCGGCAGCATTGCAATGACTGCCTCTCTCGGCTGTCCGAGATAGAACGGTGTAACTATGAGATTCATCAGACTCATTACAACAACGACGATGATCACCGATATGACCAGAGATACGACAGCTCTCTTTCTCGTCTTATTGTTTCTGTACAGCGATCCGATAACTACAGCTACTATTCCGGTCGCTACGAAGTGCATCAGGAATCCGTAAAGGCCATCGCCCGCGAGCATGAATGCCTGTATTAGGCACACCACGAGTGTGACTATGAGACCGGCTACAGGTCCGAAAGCAAATGCCGTAATATAGATCGGAACATCTGCAGGATCATAGACCAGGAAAGGTGCCGGTGGGAACGGGATCCTGACTATCAGCAGCAGTACTACTGAGATAGCTGTCATGATAGCGAGTCTTGCTATCATAGCTGCACTGAAATTACTCTTGTTGTTCATAACATCTTCCTCCTTTAATAAAAATGAAATGGATGGAATCTGTCAGGCATTAATAATGACCTTGACTGATCATCAAGGCCATTCATCGCAATAATAGCTGCAATGTTATGTTTCTTTCATCCGGACTATACCGTCGGTACTGGATTCTCACCAGTTCGGCCGTGAGGCTCGTGGACTTACCTTAATGGATCACCACCGGTGTGGACTTTCACCACGCCCTGAAACAGATTATTTGATTATTCGCAGCAGAGGTTGATCATAGCTCTCGCGTAGACCCTTGCCATCTTCATGAAAGAATCAACGCTGAACTTCTCATCCGCCTGATGCATAGTGTTCTCCTCGCCCGGGAACTGAGCCCCGAAGCACAGGATATTGCTGACCATCTTAGCATAGGTACCGCCCGGCTGGACGATCGCAGATGTGTCGACATCTCCGGTCTCATCTCTGTAAGCGCGGAGCATAGCTTCGACCATAGGATCATCAAGGGACATGTACAGAGGTTTCTGGACCATGCGGGTGACGATGCCGATATCCGTTCCGTCGAGTACACTCTGTATTCCCTTAGTGACATCCTCGTCAGTGACCGTTACCGGATACCTGATATTGATAGTCAGAGCTGCAAGCTCTTCACTAATATTAGCCACTCCGACATTCAAAATCAATGGTCCGGACGGATTATCTTCAAAATAACAGCCAAGATTTTCCCCGTGCAGGTCAAATCCTATATGATCATTATAGAATCTTATAAAATCGTTCAGGTCTTCGCAGGCAAAGCTGATCCTGCCGAGGAACCCCATCATGATGCTCAGCGCATTGAGACCGAGATCCGGATGTGCTCCGTGAGCCGCTTTGCCCTCAGCCTCAACTACAAGGGATTGTCCCTGCTTCCTTGCTTTCAGATCATAACCGGTCTCAGCTGCATACTGAGATGCCATAACGATTATATTCTCATAGTGGCTCTTATCTCCGGCGATGACAGCCTTGGCGATTCTCGGCACGGCATTGTGAGCAGTTCCGGCCTCCAGCTTGGTCAGGCGGAGCTCGTCCTTAGGGATGCCTCCGGACAGCTTCTGATCGAGTTCGAAGACCATTATTCCCATCTCGCCGTTGACTATCGGGAAATCTCCATCAGGTGTGAAGCCGAAATCCGGCTGGCCGCAGTGATCGGTATAGTATACGATACTGTCTTCCCCTGTTTCTTCATTCAATCCAAGCACGAGCCTGATATTATTGACAGGCTTGATGCCCTCCTCCTTGAGCGCCTTCATAGCATACAGGCAGGCAACGACCGGACCTTTGTCATCAGATGTTCCTCTTCCGTAGAGGAAACCGTCCTTCTCTGTCATGACGAACGGATCTCCGCTCCAGCCTGTTCCTTCCGGAACGACATCAAGATGCCCTACTACAGCGCATGTCTTCGCGTTGGCGCTGTCTTCTGCTTTGTATTCTATATATCCTGCCTGGTTATCGATATTGCATACGTCAAAGCCCATCTCTTCTCCGCATTTGAGCATATGCATCAATGCGTCATGAGCTGCTCTTCCGTAAGGGAGTATCTCGCCGTCAGCAGTCCTGACAGGGTCGGATACCACGCTCGGAAAAGCTACTGACTCTCCCAGAGTCTTCAGCATGTCTTCTCTGTATGAACCAAGTCTTTCAATATAACCCATTCTATTTTCCCTCCGTCTCCTGAGCTTTTTCTACTTCCTCAAGCTGCTTGGCCTCAGCCTCTGAGCCTGTGATGTATTCCGAGACCACCTGATAATCGCTGTTGATGGTCGACAGATTTACTGTCCTGACTACGTTGCCGCTCTCGTCAAATGTGAACACTCCGGTCGCGCAGCGCATCTCTTTAAGCTCAAGAAGAGCTTTTCTGATGTCCTTGCCTTCTGTTGATTTTGCGTTGTGTATCGCATTGATCAGCAGCAGGTAAGAGTCATATGCCAGAGCAGCGTTATCTGTAGGGATATCATCACTGCCGTATCTGGATGCATACTCTATCTGGAAGCGCTGTGCTTCCTCAGTCAATTTGTTCAAAGTCTTCTGGTTCTCCGCCATTACTGACGCGTATGGGAATACGACTTTGATATCCGGGTGCTTCTTCATCATCTCAACGAAAGCATTATCGCCCCAGCTCCTGGTGCCGAGATAGGTGATACCGGTCAAGCCCTTTTCCTCTGCCTTGGTGAAGAATACATCCATGGCTTCTTTTCCCAGAGATACGAAGCAGACATCGCATTCCTCTCTCTGAATGGAATCCAGAGCATTGTTGATTTCTTCATCATTGATCATTATCTCTGAAGTCGATCTTACAGCCTTGTTCTTCTTCCCTGCCAGCTTCTTGATGTTGCGGTTGAAACCGTCTATCAGGGCGGCAGTGCTGTTATCATTCTTAAGGCTTATCATGCCTATCCTGTCAGACTTCAGTTTTCTGTAAGCATATTCAGCCAGACCTTCTCCCATCTGCGACTCTGTGATACAGGCTCTGAAGTAATACTTATTAGATTGAGTTATCAGAGGATTGGTTGCGGATGGTGTTATCGTCGGTATGTGGTTTTCCTCTATAGCGTCTGAGATCGCGAGAGACGTCGCTTCACCGGCGCACCCGATGATCGCAGCAGGTTTCATGTCGACCAGACTCTGGACAGCCGTCTTAGCTGTGCTGACCTTGGACTGAGTATCGATCGTGCGCAGTTCGACTTTGTATCCGTCAACGTTGTTGTAGATGCTGTTTGCCAGCTCTATTCCCTTGATCTCCTGCTTGCCTCTGTCCGAATTGCTGCCGGTCTGAGGCTCGATAACGCCGATAGTGATCACCGGCGAGGAGTCCTCTTTAGCCTTATCGACATATGCATGCTTGAAGCTGTCAAATGTCGTGCAGCCCGCGAAAACCGCCGCTGTACATACAGCGGTCAATACGCATATTACTCTCTTAAGTCTCTTACCATTCTTCACTGTTAAGGACCTCTTTCATCTCTTCTCTGGTAGTTATATAGTTGACAGC
>SVCR01000170.1:0-491 GCA_015058265.1 Clostridiales bacterium | reverse complement strand
GTCTGGCAGCGCCTCTCATTCCTTTAGTATACCAGCCCACGAATTTGCGGAATTCTCTTACCGCTGCCGGTTCACCCTTGAGATCACACAGCATCTCCAGGTGTCTTATCATCATGTCCAGCTTGTCTCTCTGTGACGGGGCGGGAAGCGGTTCCAGTCCCAGGTATGCCCTGTTCAGGTCCCTGAATATCCACGGATCGCCCATGGCCCCTCGCCCGACCATTACCAGATCACAGCCGGTCTCGTCCAGCATCCTCATGCCGTCCTCTGCCGAAGTCACATCACCGTTCCCTATCACGGTTATGCCGACAGCCTCTCTTACCTTCCTGATTATATCCCAGTCAGCCTTGCCGCTGTAGTACTGCGGCCTGGTCCTGCCGTGAACAGCAACAGCAGCAGCACCGCCTGCCTCTATCGCCTTGGCTACTTCCGGCGCGTTAATGTGATCATCGGTAAAGCCTTTGCGTATCTTGACGGTCACAGGCTTTGAC